>DYMW01000058.1:0-7815 GCA_020721385.1 Sulfurovum sp.
ATAAAAATTTCTATTCTTAAAAAAAATTCTTTTTATTTTACTAAACAAGTTATTTATATCAAAAACAATGTTATTATACATAAAATAGAACAATTTTTAAGGAATAAATTATGTTGAAAAAAAAATATTTACTGCTCTCACTCATCGTATTAAGTTTGTCGCTTGAAGCCAAAGATGTTCGATTCGAATTGAATCAACTCGTCAATCAAGCATTTGAAACTCAAGCCAATAATGGAAAAGTCATTAATTTGGCAGCAAACAATAAAATGCTCTCTCAAAAAATGGCAAAAGATGCGGTCTTTATTGCCAATGGAATTGAAGTGGAGACATACCATAAAGAACTTTTAGAATCCGCAAAAACTTTTAATGATTTTCTTGAATGGTTAGAAAATGGTAATCCCACATTAGAACTCAAAAAAGCTTCTGATCCAGAAGTTGTATCCGAACTCAATGAAGTCAAGGTAGCTTGGGGGCTATTTTATCCAGAAGTTTTAAAATTGTATGAAAATGGTAAAGTTAATGAAACTTCGTATCAATATATTATAGACAACAATGAGAAACTTTTAGGTCTTTCACATAAATTGACACAAACATTGACCAGTAAAAATGTACTCAATGTTCATGACAACAAAGTCATTGGACATACTTTAAAATTTGCCGACCGACAAAGAATGCTAACACAAAAAATGTTCAAAGAGAAATTTCTTATCTATACAAAAAAAGATGTTGAACGTAACAGGGTTCGCTTAAGAGGAAGTATTATTCTTTTTAAAAATGGTCTTGAGGGATTAATTAGTGGTGAAGACAAACGTGGTTTAGCCAAAGTAACCAATCCAAAAATTCAAGAAAAACTCAAAGAGATGGAAGTTCTCTATAAAGAAATTGAAAAAATTTATATTCAAGACAGCATGAACAAAGAAGAGATGCAAAGACTTTCAGAAATTGATACAAAACTTCTTGATGCTTCCATTCAAATTGTAAGCATGATTGAAAACACATTAGTATATTAAGGAAAAAATATGTTTAAAATAACTTTATTTATTATCAGTACGATTATTGCAACTGCCAACCTTCAAGCGGATACACAAATTGATTTTACCACCGATTTAATTATTGACAAAGGTCTAAGTGATGTCAAAGAGAACTGTACGGTATGTCATACAGGAAGATTTATTGTTGTTAATGGTGGTGACCAAAAGTTTTGGAAAGCAAAAACAAAAACCATGCAATCGGCTTATGGACTTTGGGATTTAGATGAGACAGCCGAAACAAATATTGTCAATTATTTAAGTAAAAACTACTCTAAAAAAGTGAATGTCTCGTTAGATGACTAAAAAGAGTGGATGTGCGCGTTAACATTATAACGCCATCATCCTCTCAACACGTTCTTTTATATCTGCAAAATCTGATGACTTTTTAATAAGATGAATAAACGATTCTTGTACATTTGATTTAAATTCATTATCAGTAAAAATAAGGGTTGGTGTTTTTTGTTCATTAACTTCACCAAGAACCATTTTGTTTAATACTTCACTTTGACTTTTATCTAAAATAAAAATTTTATAAGAATGTTCTTGCATCATGGTATGAAACTCCATCATGTTTTTTGCCACATCAACACCATAACCCAAACGGGTCAATATCATGGCAATAATTTTCGCTTCGGTGGGAATTTGTTTGTAGAGTAAAATATCTTTTTTTACGGTGGTTATACTTTGTGTCATTGGCTCTTTGGTGGCATAAAACTGTTTGATAACGGTTACAAACTTATGCCTATCAATGGGTTTTGGAATATACTCATCCATCCCTGCTTTTAAGTAGCGTTCTCTGTCCCCTTTTAGGGCATTGGTGGTGACTGCAACAATGGGTGTATGGTCTAAATGGTTTAATGCTTCATACTCCAACATTCCTTTGGTTGCTGCTACACCATTCATAACAGGCATCTGTATGTCCATAAACACCATGTCGTAACGACTCTTCATAAACTTTTCAACACCTATTTGCCCATTATCCGCGGTGTCTGAATCAATTCCCATGGATTTAAGGATTCGTACAATCATCTCTTGATTCATGGCATTGTCTTCAACCACCAACGCTTTTAACTCAAACACATTCTCCTTTGACTTCATTGGTCTCTCTTTTTTATGGTGAGAAACACCATTAAGCGAGTGTTCTATTTTAGAAAAAGTAACAGGCTCATAAATGATTTTTGAAAAAATAGGTGCAATATCTAAAATGGTTGCTCGATGACCTAGTTTGGTTAACAAAACAATTTGAACATCAGCACCATATTGAGCCACCAATCTTTTTAACTCTGATATATTCATCTCATCATCATAAATATACAACACATCAAATGATGCATTGGCTTGAGCATCTTTACACTCAACAAACGTTTTAAAGACTTGAATAGAAATCTCTTTAAAAGAAGAGAGATACTGCTCTAAATATTTGCTCGATTTTTTTCCTTGCACCTCTTTAGGGAGATAGACACCAACATTCATTGGTTTTATTGTCTCTTCTTTTAGACGGGGTTGTTGAAGCATCTCCAAACTAAACGAAAAAATTGTTCCCTTATTCTCTTGGCTCTGAAGTTTTAATGTTGTTCCTAATCGCTCCAATAATCCTGTAGCAATGCTTAGCCCTAAACCTGTACCTCCATACGCTCTGGTACTTGAATTGTCTGCTTGGGTAAAAGCATTAAAAACATCTTCTTGATGTTCTTTACTGATTCCTATACCTGTATCTTCTACTTTAAATTTAACGGTTATCCTCTTATCACTGCTTCTTATTTTTTCTATAGAAACATCAACCTTTCCACCACGGTTGGTAAACTTAAGTGCATTGGAAATCAGATTAATCAATATCTGTTTAATTTTTTCAGCATCACTTTTAACCAACAATCCTACAAATTCAGGATCCATCCAAACTGAAAAATCAATCTCTTTTTGTGAAGCATCTAGCCCATAAGTTTCCATGGTGGTTTCAAAGGCTTCTATAATATTAAAATAGTTTTCCTCAATTTCAACACGACCACTTTCAATTTTGGAAATGTCCAATATGTTGTTAACCACACCCAATAAATCTTCAGAACTTTTACGAATGGTATGCACAAAATCAGCTTGTTCACTGTCCAATTTGGTTGAGTCTAAAAAGTTAGCAAACCCTACAATCCCATTAATGGGAGTACGAATTTCATGAGACATATTCGATAAAAAGAGTGTTTTGGTTTTATTTGCTTCATCTGCTAATTTTTTACTTGCTTGTAACTCATTAATCATCTTAGAAATAAGCGTATAAATTTCCGTATGGTTCTTCTCTCTTAGCATTTGTTTAAATTCTCGAATTTTAATCGGGTCAGAAGAGAACTTTATCTCTTCTAATAAATGTTCAAGTGCATGGGTATTGTCTTTGGTCTCCATAAAAAAATAATCTCTTTTGGTATAAATAATCCATAATGAAAGAAACAAAATAAGCGAAGCAATCACCATAATAACTTTATACTCATACGCTTGTTTGACATCGGCTATTGAGAGACCCAAATGAATATAATTACTATATGAGGTATAGAGAATTAAAAGGGATGTAAATACCAATAAGGCAAAAATAGCCAAGGTAATAATCTCTAATCGTCGCTCTTTCCATATATCATACATTTATAACTCCTATATTATAAGCTATATCTTATCTATTATTTATAATATTTTTACTTAATATTATATTTAATTATGTATAATTAAATCACTATTAATGGTTCAAGATTTTTGTTTATATCTGCTATAATCCCAATGAATATCCGCTTATGTCTAAGGAAAAGAATCCATTAT
This sequence comes from Sulfurovum sp., assembly GCA_020721385.1. GTDB lineage: Bacteria > Campylobacterota > Campylobacteria > Campylobacterales > Sulfurovaceae > UBA1140. Next base: position 3,828 of record DYMW01000058.1, read on the forward strand.
GTATCAACGAGAATTTGAAAATTTACTCCAAACTACTCTACCTAGAGCCATCCTCTTTTATGGAGAAAATGATTATCTTGTAAGTACCTATATACAACACTACATTAATCGTACCAATAGTAGCGAATCTTTACTGACACTCTATTTTGAAGAGTACCATTTTGAGAAAGCCAAAGCCTACCTTTCACAAAGCTCTCTTTTTGGAGGAACCAATCTTTTGGTGATTAAACGTGAAAAAAAAATACCCAAAAAAGAGTTGGATACCTTAATAGAATTGGTCAATAAAAACAGTGACAACTATCTTCTTTTCAACCATCAAGGTAATGCTACCGATTCCAAAACCTTACAAAACAGTTTTTCACCTAAAAATGGTGCCAATTGGGTTAGACTTTTTGAACCCAACATCAAAGAAAGCTTGGCAATGCTACAAAAAAAAGCTCAACATATTGGCTTAAAAATCGACCATTATGCACTGCAACATCTGATGCTTTTACTCAACAACAATATTGCTCTTTGTGCCAATGAACTCAACAAACTAGCCCTACTCAAAGGAGAAGTAACCTCTAAGGACATCGACCGATTGGTCTACTCTACCGCCCCTTTGGCAGTGGAACAACTACTCATTGAACTCTTTGAAAAAAAACCTGTGGTCATAACCGTGAGTAAATTGTTAGAATTGGGAGAAGATGAATTCTCTTTGCTTCGTTCTACGCAATTTTTTATTAATCAAATTTTTCTTTTTAATGCCTATATGAAACTACATGGTCATATTGACTCCAAAGCCATTCTTGGGTATCAACTTCCTAAACAAATAGAGGAACAAAAAGCCAACTTGGCACTTAAAGTTAAAAGCCCTGCCATTCTTAAAATATTTGAACATCTTTTAGAGGTTGAACTGCAACTCAAAAATACACCCGCAACCAATCGAGAATTACTTTTATATGGAGCGTTTATTAAACTACAAAGCTACTTATAATACCTATTCTCAACCTATCATAATATTGACTTGTTTTTTTAATTGCTGAAAATCAATGAGCTTATCGGCAATGTAGCTATAATTCTCTTTATCACTCGGAAGCACCACCGATTTATCATCAACAAAAAGAAGCATGGGAATATTTAAGGTATGAAGTTTTTGACCAATTTTTTGATGAATACTCTCACTATTGACTTTATCCAACAATATACATCTGTAACGATTCTCTTCTATACTCTTTTCTAATGCTTCAATGGTTTCAACCACATCAACACTGTAACCAAGTTTGTTTAACATCGCCGAGATAATTTTAGCCTCCATTGCTGTTTGTTTGTAAAGTAAAATATCTTGAAGTGATTCTCTGTTTGTCTTTAACTTTGTACTCTCTTGTTTAGGGAAAAAAAGTTTTAAAGCGGTTAAAAATTTTTCTAAATTAATGGGTTTAGAGATATATTCATCCATTCCTTCACCCATAAAACGCTCTCTATCACCCTTTAGTGCATTGGCAGTTACAGCAATGATGGGTGTATGTTCCATTCCTTGTTCTTTTTCATATTGTATAATTGCTTTGGTTGCTTCAATTCCATTCATTATGGGCATTTGTATGTCCATAAAAACAACATCATAATGATGTTGCTGATACATCTCTACCCCCTCTTTCCCATTGTTTGCGGTATCAACAGTAATCCCAATATTTTTTAAAGTATGTTGAATCATCTTTTGATTAATCGGATTGTCTTCAACCACCAAAGCATATATATTATTAAACATATAAAGCTTTTCCCTATTCTCTTTGGTATCATTTTGCTTTTTTAATAAGCTCTTAAAAGATTTTTCAACCTTAGAAAAAGTAATAGGCTCATACAAAACTTGTGCAAAATTTATCTCTAATTTTTGAACTTCATCGCGTTTATTCAGTTTGGTTACCAAAACAATTTTAGATTCACGACCATAAGACTTTACAATTTTTTCCAACTCCTCTTTTTCAATTTTATTGTAATGAATAAACAATACATCCATCTGATTACAAGGAAGATTAATAACCTCGTCTAATGTTTTAAATCTCATCAAAGAGAGATGATTAAAAGAGGATAAATAATTTTCTAAAAAATGGTCTGAATCCTTTGCCTGAATATCTAAAGGAGCATAAAGACCCATCTGCATGGGTTTGAAATTGTTGTCTCTTGAAATCGCTTTTTTAGGAATGGTTAAAGTAAAAAAGAACGTTGAGCCTTTGCCAAGTTGACTTTCGAGTTTTAAATCACTTCCAAGTATTTTCACCAATCCTGCTGAAATGGTTAATCCTAAACCTGTACCACCATATTTACGATTGGTACTGCTATCGGCTTGTGTAAAGGCTTCAAATACCTTTGCCTCTTGTTCAGGACTGATACCAACACCTGTATCTTTGACCGAAAATCGTACCGATATTTTATCTTGAAGTGAATCCACTTTTTCAATCAAAATATCAATGATTCCAAATTCATTGGTAAATTTAACCGCATTGGAGATTAAATTAATCAAGACTTGTTTGATTTTTCCAGGGTCACTCCGCAATAAGAGTGAGGAAAACTCTGGGTCAATCCATAAGGAGAAATCAATATCTTTCTTAGAAGCATTGGCTGCATACGATTCAATAACATTTTCAAACTCTTCCATAGGGTTAAAAAAGACCTCTTCAAGTTCAACATTTCCATTTTCAATTTTAGAAATGTCCAAAATATCATTAACAATGCTTAACAAATCTTCGGAACTTTTTCGGATAATTTGAACAAACTCAGATTGCTCTTCATCCAAATTGGTTGATTTCAAAAATTTTGTAAATCCAACAATACCATTTAAAGGTGTACGAATCTCATGGGACATATTTGCCAAAAAAAGACTTTTCGTTTCATTGGCTCTATCGGCCAACTCTTTACTCTGTTGTAACTCTTCAATCATGCCTGACATAATGGTATAGGTTTGTGAAAAGTTTTTATTTTGAATAATTTTTTTAAACTGCTCAATTCTATCTTGGGTCGGATAGTTCTCTAAATCAGCCAACAATGCACTAAAATTCTCTTTTTCAATTTTAAAATATTTTAATAAAAATCCCTCTCGGCTAAACAGAAAAACCGACAACAATAAAATAATTAACGAAGCGAACATAATAATCTTTTGCTCTTCAAGGCGACTATGAAAATCGTGGGTTAGAAACTCATTATCAACCCCCTCAATCGTAACAATCTTAGCAATGTAGTCTTGATATTCGGTAGAATCACTCAAATAATGATATTGATGATATCCCTTATAAAAGGTGTAACTTGCCCCTAAAAGAAGCATCGCATAGAGTGCTAAAATAAATAATTTAATAGCATTTGTCATTATAAAGTTTGACTTATTTTTCATTAATTTTATACCTCATTTAATATTGTTTTTATAACTTTAATTATATACAATAAAATATTTACTTAAGATTATTTTTATTTTTATACATCTGTTCTCTTCAGAATCATTTAAATTACTATTTTGATGAGTCTATTTGTAACGCTTTTTAGATTAAAAATAGTTAAAATATGATAATATACTGCTTCCAAAATTCTTGCTCATTTTTGGACAATCTATATTTTTAGATTACATCAACATAATGGGCTATTAAACCAAAAGGAACATAATGAACAACTACGAAACACTGTATGTACTTAAACCTACACTAACAGATGAAGAGACAGCAGTAAACATCGCAAAAATCGAAGAGATTCTTGTACGTGAAGGTGCTGAAATTCTTGCTACAAATAATATGGGTATGAGAAAACTTGCTTATCCTGTTGCAAAAAATGAAAGAGGCGTTTATACCGTCGTTTATTTTAAAGCAGCTGGTTCAGTTATTACTGAACTTGAAAGAAACTTAAAGTTTAACGAAGAAGTTATTAAATATCTTACTGTAAAATACAGTAAGCAAAAAGAAGTTGCACAATTTGAAAAATTTGTATCAGCAATAACTCCTGCAGCTGCAAAAGTTGAAGAAGTTGT
>DYMW01000058.1:7915-9304 GCA_020721385.1 Sulfurovum sp.
TGAAGAAGTTGTAGTAGTAACCGAAACAACAGAAGCGTAAAACCTTAGGAGAAACCCCATGTATAACAAAGTAGTATTGGTAGGAAACCTTACAAGAGATGTTGAGATAAGATACTCACAAGGTGGGTCAGCAATTGGTAGTGTTGGAATTGCAACAAGCCGAAAGTTCAAAACCCAAACTGGTGAGCAGAAAGATGAAGTCATGTTCATTGACTTAACCTTCTTTGGGCGTACAGCTGAAATAGCAAACCAATACCTTCGTAAGGGAAGCAAAGTTTTAGTAGACGGACGACTTGTATTTCAACAATGGACGGCACAAGATGGAAGTAAAAAAAGCAAACACGCTGTTAGTGTAGAGACCCTACAAATGTTGGATAGTAAAGCAGATAGCCAAAACCCTAACAATAACAACGGATATGGTGACCAACCAAGTCAAAATAATTATGGTGGACAAAACCAAAATGATTTTGGAGGATATAATAACAACAGTTACAATGCTCCAGAGCAAGGTTATGGTCAACCACAAGCTCCACGACAACCTACACCTGCTGTTCAACCACAAAGACAAGCACCCGTTCCAGAAATCGACATCGATGACGATGAGATACCATTTTAGGAGATAACCATGGCAGAAAGAAGAAAGTTCAAAAAAAGATATTGTAAATATTGTGAAATGAAAATTGATTTCATTGACTATAAAGATTTAAATCTATTAAAGTTTTCATTAAGCGAAAGATTTAAAATTATGCCAAGAAGATTAACAGGAAACTGTAAAAGACACCAAGAGCTTGTAACAATAGCCATTAAAAGAGCCAGACAAACTGCTCTTATTCCATACATTGTAGATAGAAACAATGTAGTGGAAAACCCATTTGAACTTATTAAATAGATTCAAATGTTCTACTTTTAAAGCCTATCAATCTTGATAGGCTTCTACTTAATCTCATTCTTCTTATCAAAATAATAAATAAATTTTAATCTTGAACCCTTTTTATTTTTAGATTCAAAAAACAGATTAGAAAACTCAATTCTATTTTTATACACCGTTGCACTTTTTGCTCTAAACGTATATTTTAAAAAAGCTCCTTCTACGTGTGTCATGTAAATATTCTGACCATAGATAAACATTCGTTTAAAAGCAATAGCATACACTTTATCACGAACTGAACCATTTTCATAATAAAAATTTTCAGCCACATACTTTTTACGATTCAAAAAAAGTGTTGCTCTATCTTTTTCAATGTTCTCTACCTTTTTATGCGCTTTAATGGTTAAATAGAGTCTGTTGTTTTTGAAGATGGTTTCAGTGATGTTTGTATAGATAATGTTGGTAGAAAAGAGTTGAACGGACAAAAGAAAAAAAAGAAAATTTTTTAACAACAAAGTATA
>DYMW01000059.1 GCA_020721385.1 Sulfurovum sp.
TGTTGGCTCTAACAGTTGGGTAAACTTGAATGCCTTGGGTTTTCAGATACTTTGCCGTTGCCAACCCAATACCTGATGAGCAACCTGTAATGACAATATTGGTCATCCTATTTGCCGTATTTCAAATCTTTAACAGCTTGTGTAATATCATCTTGACGCATAAAGTGTTCTCCTACCAAAAAGGCATCGGCACCCACTTTACTCAGTTCTTGTACCATTTCATGGTCGGTAATCCCACTTTCAGCTACAATAATTTTGCTATTGGGAATCAAAGGAATCAATTTTTCACTCAAACTCATGTCCATCTCAAAAGTTTCCAAATTACGGTGATTGATTCCAATAATATCAGCTCCTGCAAAAATGGCTTTGGTTAAATCTGTTTTATCATGAATCTCTACTAAAGCTTGCATTCCTAAATGTCGCGTATAGTTAAGTAACTCTTTTAACTCTTTTCTGCTGAGTGCTGTAGCGATTAAAAGTACATAATCCGCTCCATAAGCCAACGCTTCTACCAACTGATATTTATCAACAATAAAATCTTTTCTAAGCAATGGAATGCTTGTATAACGACGTACCATCCCTAAGTACTCTTTATTGCCTTGAAAAAAATGTGGCTCAGTTAAAATAGAGAGTGAATCGGCTCCACCCTTTTCATACGCTTGGGCAATGACCATTGGGTCAAAATCTTCGCGAATAATCCCTTTGCTTGGACTTGCTTTTTTAACCTCTGCAATAATTCTATACGGATTCTCTTTGGTTGATTTTAATGCCGTATGAACATCTTTTGGGGTAAATGGATTGTATGCCAAAGAGCGTCCCAACCACTCTAAAGGATAATCAATTTTTCTTTTTTCTAAATCTTCTTTTGTTTTTTTGATAATTTCATCTAATATTTGTGCCAATGGTTATCTCCTCTTATTGTTGTATTGACTATTTTTTACATTTTTGATCAATGGCATTCCAATGCCCTCGAATCTCGTCTTCATCTAAACCTTCTATTTCTACAACCCGCTTCATATTGCTGTAGGCTTTTTCACAATTACCAAGTTTAAAATACCCCCAAGCCAAAGAGTCCAAATAATAACTGTTGTCAGGTTGTTGTTTTAAGGCTTTTTCAATAATGTCTATTCCTTTTTGAATATCAATATTTTTATCAATTAAGGTATACCCATAATAGTTTAAATAGATACTGTCATCAATCTTTTTACTCAATGCCTCTTCAAATTTATTGACCACTTTTTGCAACATAACCGCATCATTTTTATCGGTTGCATTTTCATATTGAGCCATTGCTGATTCCGCAATCCATTTGGCATTCCCTGTATCTTTATAAAGTTTATCTGCAACCATTTCAGCCTTGACATAATCATGCTTTTCCAAATAAAGCTCATAAAGCAACTCATCATTTTTATACTCACTTTGTAAAAAAACAATCGCAGGAGCATACTCTTTGGCATACAAATAGGTCTCAATTAATTTTTCAGCATATACCTCTTTATGTGTCTCTTCATATAAATCTTGATAGACATCAATAAGCTCTTTAACTTTTTGCTGTTTACTGTAAATTTCTACGAGTTGTAAACAAATTTTTTCACTACACTCATGAATATGACGATGACTCTCTAAATACTGAACAGCACCATCAACATCCCCAATATAACTCGCCAACAACGTTGTTATTTTTAGTAAAATATCTTCGTTAAAGGTCTTATTATACGCTTCTTCTAAAAGCTTAACCCCCTCTTTATAATCTCCTGAAAGTATGTAAGGATTTGCAGACAATTCAAAGTCAATCGGCTGAGTTGAATGGCTTAACAACTGTTTTGTAATACCCTTGGCTTCATTATATTTTTTCTCATTCAAGTAAAAAGAGATTAAAAGGCGTTCGCCTTGAACATTTTGCGGATTTTTTTGAACATAATTTTCGAGTTTACTCAAATTGTTCGAGCCTTTACCACTATAGAGTGCCGTGGTTAACTCTTGTATAAGATACTCATCACTTTGCGTTGTCTCATAAAGTTTGGCATAATAGAGATTGCTGTTAGCAAAATCTCCTTGTTGTTCATACCAAATGGCTTTCATAATCCACTCTTCATTCGCCTTAGCCGTAGTGGTTGGTACCGTACTTTTAGTAGAAAAGTCTTTAGGATTATACTGAGTAAGATTTTCATTTGCAACAATGGTACTGTTGGGTGTATAACTACAACCAATAATACAAAATGCCACAAGAGTAAACATCGGAATGGTTAATTTATGATTTTTCAATCTATGATACCTGGACACTCTTTTTTTACCTCTTCTTTATCAGTTTTAAATGTCTCCCAAAATGGAAAGGTTCGACACTGTCTTGGTCGCACAGTATATATTGTACACTGTTTCTTATTATTATCAAAGAAGATACATGCATAATTGGTATCATCCAACTTCTTTTCTATTAACGAATAGCGATGTTTCACTTTTTTAAGATACATTGTAGCAAATTCTTCTATGGGTAAATTTAAAAAATTGGCTATTTCCTCTATCTCTTGATAGTTGACCCAAATGTAACCACTCGCACCTGTACAACAAGCACCTCCACAACTTTCACAAGCAGAGGGCTGAAATTTATAATCATATCCCTCTTGACTTAACAGATTACTCTTCACGGGCATAATCTCCTTTAATACTATTGGTTGAGGCATTATCAAAGGCCAATTGGGCCTCTGGTCTATAGTGACCCTCCTCATCAAACACAATTAATGGTGGCATTACTTTCATTAATGAATTAGAATTCATTCGTGCTGAAATCATCACCAGCTTTGACTCTCGATCAATCTTTGAATGTACAAAACGCATCACTTCAGGATTAATTTTATGCTTTTTTAAAGCATATAAAAGTCTATCAACCTGTTTAGCGTCATAACAGAAAATAAAACGTCCTCTTGGCTTTAAGACCTTTTTGACTTTTTGTACAAAATCTTCAATGGGAAGATGATGTGCATAACGTGCAATATTAAGATGTTCATTACTGCTTTGGGTAACATTCTCATCATAAAATGGTGGATTTGATACCACATAATCAAATTTCTGATGCTCATTAAAATGAATAAAATCACCCATGTTAGATTTTACTTTCAAACCGTTAATAACATAATTATGTTTAGCATATTGTAACATAATTTTTTGCTTATCAATAATTGTTGTTTTTATTTTAAAATCTCTTGTTAATAAAAGTGAAATAATACCCACACCACAACCAACATCAAGCAGTTCACCTTTGGGGTGAAACTGGGAAATAAACTGATAAAGAAAGATAGAATCACTATTATACGCATAACCTTTTGTTGGTTGATAGAGAAACAAGCCAAATCCTTAAAAAAAAATAATAAAGATTTTACTATAAATTGACAATTTTTAGATAAAATTCCGATTATGAATGATACAATTTTTACAGATACCCCTCCATTGTCAACAGATTTTTGTATGTTAGATTACGAATGTGCCTACATTGAAGATAAAAATGTACGTATGAACTATAAACATATTGAAAAAGCAACCCAAGCTTATAATACCGCTCTTATTCATCGAGGATGGCGTCGTTTTGGTTGTTACTACTTTCATCCTATTTGTAATGGATGCAATGAATGCAAGTCAATACGCATTGATGTCAATAACTTTAAATTCAGTAAATCACAAAGAAAAGCCATTAAGCGAAACCATCAAACTGAGATTATTATTCAAAAACCAACGCTTAGTCAAGCACACATTGATTTATACAACCGATATCATGCCTTTAAACATCGTAAAGATGATTGGTCTCATCGCAATATCTCTCCACGAGAATATCGTGAAAACTTTGTTGAAGGTGCTCATGATTTTGGTAAAGAAGTTCTCTATATTAAAGACAATAAAGTCATCGGTGTTGATTTGATTGATGTACTTGATGATGGCATCTCATCAATTTATTTCTATTATGACCCTGATTATCCTCAATTGTCTTTAGGAACTTATTCGCTTCTTTATCAAATTGAATTGGCAAAGGTTTTAGAATTGCCTTGGATTTATTTAGGCTATTGGGTTGATGGATGTAAAGCATTTACCTACAAACCAAATTTTCAACCTCAAGAAATTTTAGATGGATTCCCTGATGTTAGCCAAATTGCATATTGGAAAAGTTTTCCTAAAGCTTAATAATTGTTGGAAAAAAACTCTTCGAAACAAATAATAATATAAGAAATAGTAATGAAAAATATAATGTTATTTTTTGTTAAATGTCTTATTTCGCTCTGTTAAAAAGTTATCTTTTTTTACACTATTAGCCTATTTTTAGGCAAATGTAACCTTTATTTTATATCTTCTCAGTCATAATTGTAGAAATAAATCACAAATTAACAGGAGTTCATTCCATGATAAACAAGCATAAGACCCTATTCGTACTTTTAAGTATAACACTATCTTCTAATAGCTTTGCTACCAAAATTGAATGTACAGGTCCTCATTGTCTTGCAAAATTTGCGCAAGTTGAAAAAAATGCTAAACAAGAAATAACTCCTTTCAAAATCAAAAATGAATCATCATCACTTGAACCAACCACAAAAATGATTGATGGTATTCCAACCATTGTTTTTCCTGATAGTGTTTATGTGATGGCTGAAGCACAAACATTTAGTATGGAAGATACTGAAAATCTAAAAACCTTGGTTTCACTCGATAAAGATACCAACAATACAGAACACATACTAACTCATAAAAATAATTTGAAATTTGTCGTGAAAAATATAGAAAACAGTGAAGAAGAAAACAATACCATTCTACCTACAGCAGAAAAATATTGTGATAATGAAAAGCCAAAGCTTATTTGTGATAATGAAACACACATTTGTCAATGTGTGTAGTAGAACCCCTTTGAGGGGGTTCTACACACTTCAAAAGATTAAATGTCTTGTTCAACCACTGCTTTAAAGCTGTTAAAATAAATTGATTGAAGTTTCTCTAAACTCATTTCAACATCGTTAATCTTAACCACATCTCCTCCAACTTTACCAATAATATCGGTTTTAAGTCCCAATCCATGTGCCATCTCAATAATGGCTTCAAGATTCTCTTTGCTACTTACTTCTAAAATTGCTCTACTTTGAGACTCATCAAAAATACTTCTTTTGTCTTCAAGTCTAATTCCTGCAACCACTCCACGACCCGATACTGCTGACATTTTTGCCAATGCAATCGCCAATCCACCAGAACTTAAATCTTTGGCTGACTCTAAGAGACCTTTTTTATTGGCTTCAATCACCAACTCCCAAAGTCTAAGCTCTTTGGTGTAATCAATATCCTCTAAACTTCCTACTGTTTCACCAAACAACTCTTTAATATAGAGTGAACCACCAAATGCTTTTTTGGTTTCACCAATCAAAACCAAATGATTCTCATCTTCTTGAAATACTGATGCCAATACTCTATTTTCATCAGCATTTAATCCTACCATGGCAATGGCAGGAGTTGGGAAAACGGAGACACCATTGGTCTCATTATAAAGTGAAACGTTTCCTGATACAACAGGGGTATTGAGCTGGGTACACGCCTCTTTAATTCCTTCACACGCTTGTGCAAACTGCCACATCACTTCTGGGTTTTCAGGGTTACCAAAATTGAGACAATCGGTAATTGAAAGTGGTCTAGCTCCACTCATGGCAACGTTTCGTCCCGACTCCATAACTGCCAATGCTCCCCCTTTTGCAGGGTCAATATAACAGTATCGTGGATTACAATCTGAACTCATCGCCAATGCTGCCCCATTCTCTTTAACACGAATACATGAAGCATCCAAACTTCCTGGTGCTTTGGTGGTATTGGTCTGAACCATTGAGTCATACTGCTCATAAATCCACGCTTTATCCACCACTTCCATTGAGCTTATAAGCTTTTCAAAGGCTACTTGATTCTCAACTGTCTCATACGAATCGATGGTTTTACCTGAAATTTCATCCAAATATTTTGGACGTGATGTTGGTCTGTCTAAAATAGGTGCTTCTTCACTTACAGGGGCAATTGGCATATCACACACCTTTTCGCCATGCCAAAAAAGCTCCATTCTACCACTCGCCGTTACTTCACCAACCACCGCAACATCCAAATCCCATTTTTCAAAAATATCAATAACTTCTTGCTCTTTACCCTTTTTTGCACAAATAAGCATACGCTCTTGTGATTCACTTAGCATAAAGTCATAAGGGGTCATTCCCTCTTCACGTGCAGGAACAAGGTCAAGATTCATAATCATACCTGCCCCACTTTTTCCTGCCATTTCAAAAGCTGAACTCGTAAGACCAGCAGCACCCATATCTTGAATACCCACCACAACATCTTTGGTTTTAAAAAGCTCTAAACACGCTTCAAGTAAAAGTTTTTCTATAAAAGGGTCACCTACTTGAACAGTTGGACGTAACGATTTACTCTCTTCGGTAAAACTGTCTGAACTCATTACCGCTCCACCAAGTCCATCACGACCTGTTTTAGAACCTACATACATAACAGAGTTTCCAATACCTTCTGCAATTCCTAAGAAAATTTCATCGGATTTACACAATCCTAACGCAAAAGCATTCACCAAAATGTTTCCGTTGTATGACTCATCAAAACTCACCTCTCCACCAATGGTTGGAACCCCCATACAGTTACCATAACCACCAATTCCTTCGGTTACACCTTTAACCAAGTGTCGTTGATATTGAGCCGTCTTATCTTTGTTAACAATGTTTCCAAAACGTAGGGCATTCATGTTGGCTACAGGTCTAGCACCCATGGTAAAGACATCTCTTAAAATCCCACCAACACCTGTTGCTGCACCTTGATAAGGCTCAATAAAACTTGGGTGATTGTGTGACTCCATTTTAAATACAGCAGCCATTCCTCCACCAATGTCAATAACCCCAGCATTTTCACCTGGACCTTGAATAACCCATGGTGCTTTGGTTGGAAAACCATTCAAATATTTTTTACTTGACTTATATGAACAGTGTTCAGACCACATCGCCGAAAAGATACCAAGTTCTACAAGATTTGGGTGTCGTCCCTCTAATATCTCTAAAATGTGCGTGTACTCTGCTTGACTAAGTTTATGCGACTTTAATACGTCATCTAAGTTTTCTAATGGTTTTGACATTATTTATAATTCCTATGTATGGGAGATTTTTTATCCATTATTTTAATGGAAAAGTGCTAAATTTGGGATGAAAAGAAAATTAAGAAATAAAAGAAGCCAAAAAAGTGTATGCTTTGGTTGCATCAAAAGTTTCTTGAGAAAGAAATATTATTTTAAAGATAAAACCAAATTCATAACATACCCAGATTGAAAAATAAGAATGGACAAACTAATAGAAAAAAAGAGCCATTTATAACTGGCATTTTTAAAAAATAAAAAATAGAGAGAAATGACCCCAAGCCAAAGTGCAAAAAGTGAAATAAGATACAATCCTGCTATGTCAACGCCCAATTTAAATCGTATCCAAATTGAAAGTGCTAAAACAATACTGAGTATAAACGTAGAACCCCATATCAGTTTTCTAAACCTATTATTTGATTGCACCCAAAGAGGTGTCCAAAACATATAGGTACCAATAGCAAGTAATGAAAAAGTTATAATCATGCCATCAATCGTAATCTTTTCCCATGATTGAAGAAGAATTATTTTCACAATATAGCCAAATAAAATAACCATATAAAGTAGCATTGTGGGTGTTAAAACATACTTGGTAAAGACCCGACCTACTTTAGAGTATTTTTGTCTTTGAACCAACAGAATATATTTTGGCATCTGTGAAAGAAAAAAATTGACCGAAAAGAGACCCATTACGAGAACAGCCAATTGAAGGTATCGTCTATTCTCTATCTCAATCTCAAAAAGCATATTAAGACTGTAAAGGGTTATAGCCACCACAATATAGAGTGTTAAACTTAATACAAAAGTTGCCAAAAGAATCAATAGAATTTTCTGTGTCCACTCCCATATATTTTTATTGCTAATGTTGGTATTGATAAAAGGAGCCCAAAAAAACATAAAACAAAGTGCCAATAGTAAAAGCAGATGTCTTGTAATATCTCTACTTTCAATAACTGTTGGTAAAAAGTAAAAATATGCCACAATTAACGCAATACCAAACAACTTAGACCAAATCAGTCTATTAAGCAGATGTAACGCAGGAAAAAGAAAGATTCCCATGGTTGAAACAAACGCCACTTTATTGGCTAAAATGCTCATTGGACTCTGTTGTGTATAATCAATTTCAATCAACATCATCCAAATAAGTGCCACCATAAAAGCCGAAAAACTGGCAAGAGGAAAGCGTTTAAATGTGTCCAATATCCTTAATGATAAGCCATCAATCGTATCAAGAAAAAAATTCACTCTCATCCTTCCAACCTTTTTCATTGGTATTTTATCTCAAATATTTTAAAACTATACAATAACCCCACGAACCTTCATCTTCTTAAACTCCCTAAGTTCCAACAATTTTTTATCATTCGTTATAAAACTATCACACCCACATCGAACAGCAGAATTCAAAACCATTAAATCTTCAAAATCATTAAAGACCTCATCAAGAAAATCATTTTTAGCATCTATAAAATCGTTATGTGCCAAATAGAAAGGAATAATCTCAAATGATAAAGCCTCAATAGTAGCAATTACTTCAGAAGCCCTGTATTTTCGTTTTTCTGTCAAAATATAGTAAAAAGTTGTAATAAAATCAGAACTAAAATAGAACGAAATAGAAGCATCATCTTTATGTTGCATATACCACTCTATGGATACTGATGAAGTTGCTCTTTTGGAGTCTAATAAATCCAAGCAGATATTGGCATCTAAAAAAATCTTCATTATGCATTCTCCACACTTTTATAATGCTCTTTTTTCATCTCTTTAAAGCTCTGATTCCCTATTTTCCCATCAAGTATGCCAATAAAACTTCCTGTTCGTTTATTGGCACTCTGCTCAATACTATCTAAAATAGATGGCTCTTTGACAATGGCTTTAAAATAGAGATTAATTGCTTCTGTCAAATTTTTATGCTTAGACAATAAAATCTCTTGGGCTTTTTCAATTAACTCTTTGTCTAATAAAAAGTTTTTTCGTACTTTAATGACATTCATTTTAGACTCCTTTTCATATATGTATAAATTTAATACATATATAATAGCTAAATTATCTTAAAC
>DYMW01000060.1 GCA_020721385.1 Sulfurovum sp.
ATGGACATTAAATGAGCGAAACAACCAAAAAAAATGTATACAATCCAAAAGAGATAGAAGAGAGCTATTATAAACTTTGGGAAGAGCGAAATTACTTTGAGATAGAGGGTAATAAAAAGATTCAAAAAGAGGGCAAACATTTTGCCATTATGATGCCCCCACCTAATGTAACAGGAGTATTGCATATTGGTCACGCTTTGACCTTTACCCTTCAAGATATTATTGTACGGTATAAGAGAATGGATGGGTATAAAACCTTGTGGCAACCAGGTGTTGACCATGCGGGGATTGCAACGCAAAACGTGGTTGAAAAACAACTACTTTCAGAGGGAACAACCAAAGAAGCCATAGGTCGTGAAGCCTTTTTAGAACGTGCTTGGATGCAAAAAGAGAACTCTCAAAATGCCATTACTTCACAGCTTAGAAAATTGGGTGTAAGTCCAGCATGGTCACGTGAGCGATTTACCATGGATGAAGGTTTAGGAAACGCGGTTAAGAAGTCGTTTAAACAGATGTATGACCATGGGTTTATTGTTCGTGGAAACTACATGATTAATTGGTGTACACATGATGGTGCATTGAGTGATATTGAAGTAGAACACGAAGACCATTTGGGAAAAATGTACCACATTAACTATCCACTTTCTGATGGTTCAGGGAACATTACGGTAGCCACCACACGACCTGAAACTTACTTTGGTGATACCGCGGTGATGATTCACCCTGACGATACACGTCACAATCATTTGATAGGTAAAACCGTTACGCTTCCATTGATTGGTAGAGAAGTGACCATTATCGCCGATGAACACGTGGATATGGAGTTTGGAACAGGGTTTGTAAAGGTTACTCCTGCTCATGACACCAACGATTATGAAGTAGGTAAACGACATGATTTAGAGTTTATTACCATCTTTGATGAAAAAGGGATTTTAAACGAATATTGTGGTGAATTTGAAGGGTTAGAGCGTTTAGAGTCTCGTGCTAAAATTGTTGAAAAATTGGATGCCAAAGGGTTTATGGTTAAAATCGAAGACCACCCTCATCAAGTAGGTCACTGTTACCGATGTAAGAACATTGTAGAGCCATATATATCTAAGCAGTGGTTTGTTAAAAAAGAGTTTGCAGCCTCTTCAATTGAAAAAGTCAACAACGGTGAAGCAGAGTTTTTCCCTGCTCATTGGATAAATTCGTACAATGCATGGATGGGTGAATTGCGTGATTGGTGTATCTCTCGTCAATTGTGGTGGGGACATCAGATTCCTGTTTTTTATTGTAAGACTTGCGACCATGAGTGGGTAGAAGAGGGTGATGCACCTCATGTTTGTGAAAAGTGTGGCAGTGTTGATATCTACCAAGACCCTGACGTGTTGGATACATGGTTTAGTTCGGGGTTATGGCCATTTAGTACGCTTGGTTGGGGAAATGTTGATGCCTTTAAAGGTGAGTTGTGGAACGAAGAAGATATGCAAAACTTCTATCCAAACAACTTGCTGATTACAGGTTTTGATATTTTATTTTTCTGGGTTGCTCGTATGTTGATGATGGGTGAGAACATTACAGGTGCGTTGCCATTTAAAGACATCTATCTACACGCTTTGGTCAAAGATGAAAAAGGTGAGAAGATGAGTAAATCAAAAGGGAACGTAATTGACCCTCTTGATATGATTGAAAAATACTCAACTGATGCACTAAGGTTTACATTGGCGGTTTTGGCAGTTCAAGGGCGTGACATTAAACTAAGTGAAGAGAAATTGGAGCAGAGCCGTAACTTTACCAATAAATTGTTTAACGCGACCAACTTCTTGCAACTCAATCAAGAGTATTTTGATGACTTGGATGCCACCAATATTAACACTCCTCTTGGGCGTTATATGTTGGCACGATTTAATGTGGCGGTTCAAGAGACACGTAAATTTATGGATGTTTATCGGTTCAATGACGCTGCGACCGTTCTTTATCGATTCTTATGGAGTGAGTTCTGTGACTGGGGAATTGAGCTAAGCAAAGCAGACAAAGCAAGTGTGGCAGAGCTTGGAAGTATCTTTAAAGAATCAATGAAACTGCTTCACCCATTTATGCCGTTTATTACCGAGAATCTCTATATGCGATTGAGCAAAGAGCATTTAGAAGAGAGTGAATCCATTATGGTGAAAGCCTATCCAACAGTGAGCAGAGCTGATGATGAAGTTATTAAACAGTTTGACCTGATTATGGAAGCAATTGTATCGGTGAGACGTTGTAAAACATTGATAGACAAAGGGAATCAAAAGATAGAGAAAGCCTCTGTTAAAGTTCCTGCTGGTTTTGATGTGGCGATGATGAAACCATTTATTGAAAAACTTGGAAAAGTAGAAGAGGTTACCTTTGTTGATGCAAAAATAGCCAACTGTGTCACCGATGTTTCTGATAATTTAGAGACCTTTATCTCAACCGATGATATTGATATGTCGGCAATTATCGAAAAGCTTAGCAAACAAAAAGAGAAGCTTGAAAAAGAGATTATGAAGCTTAATGGAATGTTGAACAACGAACGTTTTGTTGCCAATGCTCCTGAACAGGTCATTGTTGAAAATAGAAAAGCGTTGAGCGAAGCGAATGAGAAGATGGCTAAAATTGACGCAGAACTTAACGGATTACAAAACTAAAACAACTTTTTTAGGAAGTGAGGTTAAAACCTCTCTTCCAAATCTAACTCCTCCATCCAAATCTTCATATCCGCATCACTGGGCATTTTCCAATCGGCACGAGGACTTAAGTTTATGGTTCCTACTTTTGGACCATCGGGCATACATGAGCGTTTGAATTGTTGGGTAAAAAAACGCCAAATAAAGAGTTTGAGCCATTTTTTAATGGTTGCTTCATCGTATTTTTTTTCAAATGCGTGTTGGGCTAAAAAGAGAATCTTACTCGGGGTTGCTCCATACTTAATAAAATGGTACAAAAAGAAATCATGCAGTTCATAAGGTCCTACAATGGTTTCGGTCTCTTGTATTATCTCATCACCCTCATGTGGCAAAAGTTCGGGGCTTATGGGGGTTGCTAAAATATCATCAATAATCGATGCAATGGTTTGGTTACTTTTAAAATATTCAATCACATACTGAATCAGCGTTTTAGGAATTCCAGAATTTAGGGCATACATACTTATATGGTCACCGTTGTAGGTACTCCATCCAAGGGCTATTTCACTCAAATCTCCTGTACCAATGACCAAACCACCTTCACGATTGGCGGTGTTCATGAGTATGCTTGTTCTAGCACGTGCTTGTACATTTTCATAGGTTACCGAGTGGTCGCTTGGGTCGTGTCCTATCGCTTCAAACTCGGTTAATGCCAGTTTGGTAATCTCAATGGTGCGTAAGGTTACACCCAATGCAATACAGAGTTCAACGGCATTGTTTTTGGTTCGGCTGGTTGTTCCAAATCCTGGCATGGTAATGGCGATAATATTTTGCGTGTTCCAGCCCATGATTTCAAACGCTTTATGGGTCGAAAGTAGGGCAAGGGTTGAGTCCAATCCACCTGAAATTCCAATAACTGCTTTGTTGATACGTGCATGGGTCATTCGTTTAATAAGTGCATGGGCTTGAATCTTCACAATCTCTTCACATCGGTGGGCTTTCTCTTGGTAGATAGAAGGGACAAATGGAAAAGGATTAATAAATCGTTTGAGTTCTTTTATTTGTGGGGTGGCTTCAATAAAAATCGTTCTAAATGGTGTGGTTAATTCATCACTATAACTCGATTCACTAAGGCGTAACCAATTGAGCCGTTGCAAATCTAGGTCGGCAGTAATCAGTGAATTTTCCATTAAAAAACGCTCACTTTGAGCCAATGTTGAACCATATTCGCTAATAATACTATGCCCTCCAAAGACTGTATCGGTGGTTGATTCCCCAACACCTGATGAAGCATAAAGATACGCTCCCATACATCTAGCACTTTGTGTACGTACCAACTCTTCACGGTATTGGGCTTTGCCTATCAGCTCATTACTTGCACTGAGATTGCAGATGAGGTTTGCTCCATTAATCGCCATCTGATGACTCGGTGGCATCACTGCCCAAAGGTCTTCACAAATCTCAATGCCCAGTACCATCTCTTTGTTGTCGCTAAAGAGTAAATCAACCCCAAACGGAACCTCTTGACAGAGTAATGTTGTGGTACTGTTTTTGATATGTCGTCCTGAGACAAATTGCCGTTTTTCATAAAACTCTTTTTTATTGGGCAAGTAACTTTTGGGAATCACACCCAAGATGCTCCCATTTTGAATCACCACAGCGGTATTGTAAAGCCGTCCATGATGAATCAAAACCATACCAATAACAGCAAGGGTTGAAATGTTGTGACTTGCTTCTAAAATAGCGTGCAAAGCATCATTTTGTCGTGCTAAAAGGGTTTGATTAAAAAACAAATCAGAAGCCGTATACCCTGTTAAGGTGAGTTCAGGGAAGACAACAACCGAAACATCTTGGGCATAGGCTTGTTGAAGTAGGCTCAAAACTTGGGTAGCATTGGTTTGTGGGTTGGCTACAATGGTGGTATTAACAGCCGAAGCTACTCTTTGAAATCCGTACATTTTTGTCCCTTAACTTTTTTTATTCTGGAAGATAAATTTTTTGTCCAAGATGAAGTGTGGAGTTTTTATTTTTTATATTGTTGTTTGCATTCACAATTTTTTGAACTTCTGTTGTTTTACCGTAAAACTTTTTTGAAATGGTGGCTAGGGTATCTCCTTTTTTAACGGTAACAAATTTTCGTTTTGTTTCCTTTTTCTTTGTCTGACTTTTTTTGGTTTCACTTTTCATTCTTGGAATGATAACTTTTTGTCCTACTTTTAAACTGCTTCTTTCATTTTTGATGGAGGGATTGGCACTTACAATGCGTTTAAATTCTTTGTGGTCTCCATAAAATTTTTTGGCAATTGAGGCTAGGGTATCTCCTTTTTTTATGGTGACTACGCTTGTTGTCTCTTTTTTCGGTATGATTTTTGGTTTGGGTTTAGGTTTTTCTTTTTTTAGTGCTACTACGGGTTTAATCTCTACTTTTTGGGTTGCTGCTACTTCTACTTTTTTCTCTATAGGTTTTGGTGCTACTATGGGTGTAATCTCTGTTGTTTGGGCTTCTACTTTTGGTTGCTCTTTTGGAATGACCTTTTCTTCAGTCTCTTTGGCGATGGGTGTTTGCTCAATATTACTGGTTGGTTTGGTATTTAAAAGAGCCACTACAGGTGCAGAGGTGGTGATTTTTTGCGTTTGATTGTTTTCGATTTTAAGAGGATTTGGATTGGTTAGAGGCTGTTTTGTTGTCTCTGTTTGTGCGTAATTAAATCCTAAGTATCCAATGGCTCCAAGTGTGGTAAGACCGAAAAGTGTTAATGAAACCTTTTTTAAAACATTTTTATTTTCCTCTTTTTTTTCTTGTTGTTTGTAATACTCATACTTATTCTCTTCATGATTTGTATCAACTTGAACCTCTTCTTTTTCATCTTCTCTAGGGTTTCTTATCTGTTTTACAATCTCTTCATCCTGTTTTTTTCTATTTAACATCTCAATTTCCCATTAATTTTTTTTTGAATTATAACACAACTACGATGCAAATCGACAATAATGGGGCTGTATATCATAAGCTTTTCAGGCAATAAGCTTATTTTGCTATAATTCAAACAAAAATATCTAGGAATACAGTATGCAGTTTATAGAGACACGGGGTAATGATGGTGTGAGTGCCAAAGAGGTAAGTTTTTCGGAGGCTATTTTAAGTCCGAGTGCGAGTTTTGGTGGGATTTATGTACCAGAATTTTTACCCAGTTTTGATACAGAGTTTTTAACAAAGCATCTCAACAGTCACTATAAAACTTTGGCATTGGATGTTCTACAAAGCTTTAAAATTGATATTGATGAAGCAACTTTAATCGAGGCATTGAACCGTTATGATGCATTTGATGACCCTTCTAATCCTGTGCCTTTGTCTAAAATAGAAGAGGATTGTTTTGTAGCAGAACTCTACCATGGACCAACCCGTGCGTTTAAAGATATGGCATTGCAACCGTTTGGTTATGTCTTGGCAACCGAGGCACAAAAACGCAATGAACACTATTTAATCATGGCCGCAACCAGTGGTGATACAGGTCCTGCAACCTTAGAGACGTTTAAAAATCAAGACAACATTCAAGTGGCGTGTTTGTATCCTGATGGGGGAACATCGGATGTTCAGCGTTTGCAGATGGTCACCGAAGAAGCAGAGAATTTAAAAGTCATTGGGGTACATGGTAACTTTGATGATACACAAAATATGCTCAAAGAGTTGTTGGCTTCCGAAGATTTTAAAGCCGAGTTAGAGAATCGTAATATTAAACTCTCCGCAGCCAACTCGGTCAATTTTGGGCGTATTATTTTTCAAACAATTTATCATATTCATGCGTATTTAGAGTTGGTGAGAAAAAATGAGATTGCCATGGGTGAAAAGGTCTATCTCATCGTGCCATCGGGTAATTTTGGAAATGCTCTTGGTGGATACTATGCCAAAAAAGCGGGACTTCCTGTGGAGAAAATTCTTATCTCATCCAATGTTAACAACATCTTAACCGATTGGATAGAAAAGGGAGAGTACGACTTAACAATCCGTGAATTGATTAAAACAGAGTCTCCTGCGATGGATATTTTGAAAAGTTCCAATATTGAGCGTGTACTTTTTGATAAATTTGGAGCAAAACGAACCAAAGCGTTGATGGATGATTTGGCATCTACCAATAAGTTTATCATGACCGCCGAAGAGACGGCATCGATTCAAGAAGATTTTGAAGCAACCTACAGTCAAGATGATGAGTGTGAAGCCTATATTGCTAAATATGCCAAAGAGGGTTACATTATGGATCCCCATACAGCTACTTGCATGAAATCGTATCAAAAACATACTCCAAAAGATTTAAAAACCATTATCTATTCAACCGCAGAGTGGACAAAGTTTTCTCCTACAGTGGCTAGAGCGTTGGGGCAAGGTTATATTACTGAAGATACCGAAGCGTTGGCATGGATTAAAAACAACACTTCGGTAACCGTTCCTCCAATGATAGAGGGTCTGTTTTCTAAAGCGATTAAACATACCGTGATTGTTGAAAAAGAAGGCATTAAAGCCGAAATGTTAAAGTTTTTATCATTGATGAAAACCTATGATATTATCGTTGTTGGTGCAGGTATTGCAGGATGTGCATCCGCCTATTTTCTCAAAGAAAAAGGATTGGATGTTTTGGTACTTGATCGTGCGGGTGTGGCTGTAACTGGTGGTTCATCGGCAGCTGGTGCGTTTGTTTCACCGAAAATTGGTAAAGGTTCATCTTTGCAGTCTTTGACCAATGAAGCGTTTGAATTTGCTAAAAATTTTTATCTTGAACATTTTCCTGAACACTTTATTCAAACAGGGGTAATTCGTATTCCAAAAGATAAAGAGGATGCTCAAAAGTTTTCTGAATATGAAGCGTTTAATGAAGCCGATAGAGAATGGTTTAGCCAATCAAAGCTTCGTGAAATAGGGATTAAAAATGCTTATGAGAGTTTTTTATTTCATGAAGCAGGAGTTTGTGATGCCTCTGCAATGTGTCAGGCATTGCTTACAAATATTCCTTATGAACAGTTTGATGTTAAAAGTTTACAATACAGTAAAGGTTTATGGGTAATTGGGGAGTATAGAGCCAAAAAATTGATTTTGGCAACAGGTTATGAAACCAAGTTTTTCGATATGCGATACATGGGTGTTAAAGGAGTATGGGGAACACGTGGGGATTATGAAACCAGTATCAATTTAGATGTTTCCATGCATAAAAAAATATCGGTTTCAGCCAATATTGATGGAATTGTAAGAATTGGTGCAACACATGAAAAAGGGGTTGAGGTTTGTATGGGATGTGACAGTGAACCGCTAAAAGAACTTTTTGTAACAGCAGGAACCATGGTGGATACCTCTGATTTTAAATTGGTTAAAACTTTCTGTGGAATGCGTGCAGGGTCTAAAGATTATTTCCCTTTGATTGGTTCGGTGATTGATGTACCCAATATGTTGTCAACGTATCCAAAGTTGGTAGGAGGGCTTAAGCTCAAAGAAGCTCCTAAAAAGATAAAAAATCTTTATGTATGTAATGGTTTGGGTGGTCGTGGTTTTGTCTTTGCACCTTTAATGGCAAAAATATTGGCAGAAAATATCGTTGATGGAAAAGAGGTTGACGCACGGGTGAATCCTGATAGACTTTTTTTAAAGTGGTGTCGTAAATCACCAGACTTGGATCGATAGATGTCATTTGGGGCGTAAATTAATTTTTTCTTAAATTTCATAATTGTGACGATTTTTTATTATATAATTATTAAACTATCATAAAGGAAAAACACGATGAAAAAAACAATCATCATTTTACCCCTATTAGCCCTTTTGGCTTTGAGTGGCTGTGTGAAAAAAAATCAAATGCTTGATGATATTGGTCCATTAACGTATGAAGAGGGAGATACAAGTTATCTTCCCCAATCGGATGCACGGTGTCAGCCTTTGGATGAATCAGAGATTTTAGAGAGCTTTCCACTTGAAGCAGGAGATGAGGAGAAATATTCGTCGATTGATGATGAACCTTTAATCAACATGGATGATGCGGTTGAGACCCAAAATGAATTGGTAGGGCGTGTTGCCTATGGTAAAGCAAGTTGGTATGGTAAAAAATTTCATGGCAATAAAACAGCCAGTGGGGAACGATACAATATGTATGACAATACAGCAGCTCACAAGCAACTCCCTTTTAACAGTTTGATTAAAATAACCGACATAGCAACAGGAAAAAGTGAAATTGTAAGAATCAATGATAGAGGACCTTTTCATAGTAATCGAATTATTGATGTCTCTTTTGCAGCAGCTGAAACGTTGGGTTTGGTTCGTCAAGGTACAGGTGATGTAAAATTGGAAATTCTAAAAATTGGTTTTGATCCAAGATGTCGCCCTTTAGTGAAGTATTAAGTAGGTGAACTGTTTAGAATATTTTGTTTTGTACTATTATTA
>DYMW01000061.1:0-2294 GCA_020721385.1 Sulfurovum sp.
CACCCAATCCAATTTGGGGTAGTTCTTGAAGTATCTCCTCTTGATCAATGATTGTCTTACCTGTGTTGCAAGAGCTGTATCTCTCTGGATCTAGACCTAAACCTCTTAAATTTAAATTTTTTAATCTCTCTTCGTCTAAAATGTCAGGAGGAATAATCGATTCTGGTATCTCCTGAATCGATTTTCGATAACGAGGATTGAGTCTGTTGGTAATGACTTCTATTAATGTGGCTACTTCTTTAGGCATCTGTCCACTCCTTAAAAGGGCTATATTCGGTTAATAACGCTTTAAAATCATCATCACTTAAATGTATGGAGATATTTTTGAGCCATATTGCGTTTTGAACCAGTTTTGGTCTATGTTTCAAACCTTTCAAAAGCTTTTGAAAGGTCTCTTGATCTAAAACAACACCTGCTTGTACTAACTTGCTGTCTTCTTTAAAGGCATCTTCCCATAGGAGTTCATTGTCACTTAAGACTCTTTCGAAAAAGAGCTTTTCATCGTTAGGAGATGACTTTTTAAAGACTTTTGTCTCTTTGTATTCCATGGCAATGGCTTTAAACGTAATGTGCGTGATTAAAAGCTTCTCTGCAATCTCTTCTGCAAAAATCGCATCTAAGTTGAAAG
The DNA here is from genome assembly GCA_020721385.1 of Sulfurovum sp. Lineage (GTDB taxonomy): Bacteria > Campylobacterota > Campylobacteria > Campylobacterales > Sulfurovaceae > UBA1140. The sequence goes on from DYMW01000061.1 coordinate 629, forward strand.
CTATTCGACTTTTGTATAAAGCCTCAACAATTCCTAGAGCATACAAGTAGGTATCTTCATCGATTTTAGGATTTTTTTCCGCTTCAATAGCCCGTCGAATCTTCACTGTTTCACTTAAACTTTGATGTTTCTCTTTCCATCTTACCAAAAGTTTAAAAATACGTTCAAACCGTTTGTTCTGCATAAACCGAAAAAGCTTAGGAGCAAAAAGCTCTAAAAGTGTTAACTTTGCCAGTAGCAGTCTGTTTGGACTTAAGCCCTCCATCAACTCCTCTTTGCTCTCAAAAAGATGGATGGTACGAATAATTTTTCTAGGTTTAGTAGGAATGTTTTCAGCAAAGAAGTTCAACAGGTCACGCTCATCTCTAACTTTTAAATGCTGTTCTTCTTTAAGCATTTTTTCCTCTAACAACTCTTCTTTAACTTGAAAGCGTTCATATTTACTCTCTAAAAAGCTTTTGACATCACTGCTGTCTATAGGAGGGATTCTAAAGGGAAGTTGCACCATTTTTTCTAAATACTCACTCCCTGTTATGGGGAGTTCTCGTTTTTCTAAAGATTGCTGATGAGTGTAGGCTGTGGCTTGTTCTCCTTCTTCCTCTTGCTCACCCTTTTTCACTTTTTGAGAAGGAACATTCATATAGATATGGTTGTCATTTCGGTGCAAATAGTCTCGGTAATGGTGTTCAACCCCTCGCTCGACCACATCATCGTCTACAGCCAACACAAAACTACACCCTGCCACATCTAAAAAGAGTTTCATAGACTCCAACATTTTGAGTGTGTTTTCAGGCAAACATCTATCAAGGTCATCAACCAAAAAGACAAAACGGACATCATCGTAAATGGTTATCTTCTCTATCCATTCAGGAAGTTTCAAGTAAACAGATTCAATACGTTCAGAGGTGAGTAACTGTTCTAAAAGGTAATTTTTGTCTTGTTTCTTCTCTGCATCTTTAAACTGTTTTGATACCCCTTTCCAATTAAAGAACCCACCAATATTTTCTATGGATGAAAAATCACCTGTAAAAACTTTGGCGATGTCCAAACCTTTGGGCATCTGCAAGTTTTGAACCAAGGCAAAAGACAAAATTTTAATCTTTGTTTTTATCTGTTTGAGCTTTGGAATGTGGTCGTAGTTTTCCAGTTCACTTAGGAGGGTTTGAAACAGAGGAATAATAATATGCTCCTCTTTCTCAAATCGCCAAGCATTAAAAAAGACAGGGATGACCAACTTGTCAATACGCTCCTCATCCTCATTTGGGGTACTTTCCCATCTCTCTTTGACCGCTTCTTGAGATGTGATGATACGGTTTTTAACCCCTTTTAGTAGGTGTGTTTTACCACTTCCCCACTCACCAAAGAGACCAATGGTCAAAGGCTCAATGGTATGATACTCATCACATTGAAAACCACCAATGTCTTGCTTGACCTTTGCCATCTTTTCTTCGGCTTCATTTAAGGCTTGTTCATATTTCTCTCGGTTTTTCTCGACATTATCAATACCTGAATGAAGTTCTCTAAGTGCTACAATATACTCTTTTCGAGCCTCATTTAACTTTTTACAGTTTACAATACTCTCATCAAGATGTTTGAAGTTCTTATTAATGGCACTGTCAATGGTTTTGATGTATTTTTTATGATTTAACATCAGCTCTCCCCTTTT
>DYMW01000061.1:2394-8807 GCA_020721385.1 Sulfurovum sp.
ATTAATAAAGAACTCGTTAACAACGCTCCCTACTTCCCCTTCAAATACCCAAATGCCGTAGCAATCAAATCATCGTCATCTTTACTGTATGCTTTTAACATTACCCTATCACGTCCATCTGCAAACTCTATGAAAACGTTTTCTCCAGCGTTGGCTACTTTGGTGATTTTTTGCTCTTTGGCTAACACTTTCATGACCATTACATCAATAAATTGGCGTGAAATGGTGTCAAGTTTTCCGAATCTGTCGGCTATTTCGCTCTCTATTTCATAGATTTCGCCTGTGCTTTCACATTGAGAGAGTCGTCGGTAGAGTTCTAAGCGTAATCGGTCTTCTTCAATGAGTTCTTCGTTAAGATAGGCATCAATGGTGAGTTTAATGTCCACTTGTAATGCCTCTTCCTCTTTGTTTTGTCCACTCAGCTCTTTGATGGCATCTTCTAACATACGCAGATAGAGTGAATATCCTATCTGTTTGATGTGTCCCGATTGGGCTTCACCAATGATGTTTCCTCCACCTCGTATCTCTAAATCGTGAAAGGCTAAAACAGCACCCGAACCCAAAGCAGAATGCGATTCTAGTGCCAAGAGTCTTCGTTTTGCATTTTCGGTTAGGTACTCTTTGTCTTCAACCATAAAGTAACAATACCCCTCTTTTCCACCACGTCCAACACGTCCACGCAGTTGGTGTAAATCGGCAATACCAAAATTGTCCGCTCCATCAACAATCATCGTGTTGGCGTGTGGCATGTGAATTCCCGATTCGACAATAGAGGTTGAAAGCATCACATCATACTCACCCACTTCAAACAACTCCATGTCTTTTTCGGTTTGGGCAGATGAAACTTTAGAATGAAGCACGGCAATTCTTAGTTTTGGCATCAACTTCAAGAGTACTTTTTTCTTCTCTTCTATCTGTGCAATGGAGTTAAAAACATAAAATATCTGTCCTGCTCGTCGCATCTCACGCGTTATTGCCTCTTTAATGATTTTTTCATCATAACTCTTCACAAACGTTCGAACCCCCAAACGTTCTACTGGTGGAGTTAAAATTTCAGAAAAGGTTTTCACGGAAGAGAGAGCCATGTTCAAACTTCGTGGAATCGGAGTAGCGGACATAGAGAGCAGGTGAACATTGATGGCTATCTCTTTGAGTGCCTCTTTCTGTTTCACTCCAAACTTATGCTCTTCATCTATAATAATAAACGCCAAATTTTTAAACTCAACTTTCAGCAATGCATGGGTTCCCACAACCATGTCAACCGTACCCTCTTTTAGCCCTTTAAGCAGAGCTGTTTTTTCTTTGCCTGTGGTAAATCGGTCAAGTTTACCAAGCTTAATGCCATACTTTACAAAACGCTCTTTCATGCTTTTAAAGTGTTGTGAAGAGAGCAAAGTCGTTGGAGCAACCATCATTGATTGATAACCATTTTTCCATGCGATAAACATTCCATTCATTGCCACTTCGGTTTTACCAAATCCAACATCGGCACTTAAAAGTCTGTCCATCATGCGACCTGAACTCATCTCTTCGAGCATCGAGTTAATCGACTCTTCTTGATCTTCAGTATGGATAAATCCTGCTTCGCTCATAAAGATTTGATGATCAATCAAATCTCGTTTCAGTACAATTCCTTTTTTCAAGTGTCGTTGGGCTGAGAGGTTAATAATCTCCGAAGCAATCGCAAAGAGTTTGTCTTTCACTTGCCCTCTAAGCTTTTTGAAACTCGCTTTTCCCATCTTGTCTAAAAGAGGCAGTCCTCCACTATCTGCCACATATCTATCAATAACATTCAGGTTCTCTACAGGGATTAAAAGCAAGTCTTCATTTTGATACCCAATCAAAACAAACTCACGTGTTGCTCCCAAAACAACCCGTTTTTCAACCCCTTTAAAAAGCCCTACTCCATGATTTTCATGAACAACATAGTCACCCAATTTTAACTCATCTAAAATAATGGAGGCTTTTTTAACTTTTTTACGTTTAACGGGTTTGTTTAACGAAATAATCACCTGCTCATCGGAGATAAGATTTACAATAACATCTTGATAAACAAACGTTACATTCTCAAAAGAGTCCAGTTGGCTTCCGCGAACAATCGACTCGTTCTTTGCCACAATGGTGATTTTTTTATGGGCATTTGCCTTCATAATCGCATTGGCGTTAATCACTTCTAGCTCTCTAAAGTTTTTCGCTTTTGGAAGAATAGGCAGGTTGAAGTTCTCTTGATTAATGAGTGGTTTATCTAAGCTGTAAATCTCTTGAAGCTCTTCTTGTAAATTTTCGACAAAAATAGGATTGAAGGTTTGCAGATAATTTTCACCCAACTCATCCAAATACCAAAACCCTAAACTGTCAATGTCTTTAACAAAAGTATCGTAGTTACTAACTTCAACACGTTTGCTCCATGATTCATACTCTCCACGGTTTAACCCCAACAATGCTGGAATAATTTTAACCGACTCCAAATCTTGAATTTCACTCTTTTGCGTATCGACCGAAAAAATACGAATGCTCTCTATATCTTCATCGAATAAAGAGATACGATAGGCATTTTCACCACCCAAAGGATAAATATCAAGAATATCTCCACGAAACGAGACTTCACCTTTTTGGGTTACAATATCGACGAAGGTATACCCCCAATAATAGAGCGTATCTTTTAAACGTGCTAACTTAAGTGTTGAAGCAAATTCCAATACCAAAGAGGAAAAAAACGTTTCTTTGGGCAATGGTAAAAGAAGCGTTCGTAAGGGTGCTATTAAAACTTTCTTTTTATTACCATTATAATAAGCATGAAGCATCTCTAAGAGTTCATAAATTTCAAGCTGAAAAGAGCGAAGGTCATCACCACATGTTAAACGTAAATCGGGAAGGGTAAAAGATTGATAATTTAAAAGGGTTGAAGTGTCAGCAATTTTTTGTGCATCTTTGTCATCTTTACAGACAAATAGCAACTTTTTTTTAACCTGAGTACCTTGACTTAGAAGATACTCATAAACATCAGATTGTGTCATAAACTAATAATTAATATCCTAATTTTTTCGGTTGAACAATATGCACATCAGAGATATTAGAACGTTCAATTCTTCCTGAAACGATTTTTGTCTCTCCTTCAAACACAGCATTTGGCTCAATAATAATGTTATTTACCCTAACATCTCCATATACTTTTCCATAGGGCATAATGTCAATCACTTCTCCTATAAAATTGCCACGGAACTCACCAGAAACCAACAATTTTTGAGCTTGAATTTCACCCGTAACACGTCCACTTTTCCCGACAACAACTTCACTTTGAGAAATAATAACTCCCTCAAAATCTCCATTTAATAGAATATTCCCATCACATCTAATTTCACCTTTAATCGCTGTACCTGGAGTAATAATACTCGCAGAACTTACTGGAACAGGTTTCTTTTTCTTACCAAAAAATGCCATTTTTATTTCCTTTGTAATACTTGAATGTGTAAGTATTATATCTAATAATTATTTATTTTTTAAAGTCAAAATTTATTTTGTATAAAAATGCCTCAACCACATAAAATGAACCAAATACCAAGTACTCCTCCTTGTCATTTAACGATTCAAAAAAAGTATAAGGGATTTCTAACGTTTTCAATTTTAACTCTAACTGCTCCATATCCACAGCACGTTGTGTTTGCAAAGTAATCAATTCAACCCGTTTAATATACTTTTTAAACACTTTAAGTATATTACCATAATCTTTATCATTTAAAGCATTATAAACCAAAACTATTCTTTTTTGTTTATATTTTTCTTCTAAAGATTGAACCATTGCCTCAGATGCCAAAAGATTATGCCCCACATCAATACGTACATTAGGAAGTAGAGGATAAAAGCGTCCAAAGAGTGTTACACGCTTTAAATCTTCAATTTTATAAGCCAAACTCAATGTTTTAAGTGCATAAAGTGCCAATAAGGTATTCTCATAAAGATACCTTGTCCATCCCAATGTCTTGGTTGTCTTCAAAATTGCTTCTGCTTCAACACCATATATTTTTTTTAACTCATCAACCCTATAAAGTGTCGCATCTTTCTCTAATGCTATCCTTTTAGCCACTTTATAGACGGTTTCACTTGACTGTAATGCTACAATCACTTTTTTTTCTATGGAATTTATTTTAGTGGTTGCAATTGCTTCAATCGTAGAACCCAAAAAATCTTGATGGTCAATGCCAATGGGAGTAATAACACTCAACGCTTTACTCACCACATTCGTGGCATCAAACTCTCCACCAAGCCCTGCTTCTAGTACAATCACCTCTAACTTTTCCATGACCACCAATGCTAAAAGTGTTGTATATTCAAAATAACTCAAAGCTTCACTCATGACTTGACCCAAAATGGCATAGAGCTTTTGATGGGCAATCTCTAAAACCTCATCACTTACATCTTTGCCCTCTATCCAAATGCGTTCATTGAACTTTATAATATGTGGTGAAGAGAAATGCCCAACACGTTTACCCATACAGTCAAGCAAGGTTGCCATAATCCGTCCCGTACTTCCTTTACCATTTGTTCCCACAATATGAATAACCAATGGTTGAGCAATATAAGGTTTTAACACCGCATACGCTTGATGTACCCGTTCATGGTCAATCTCTTTATAATAGAGGGGTTTCTCTTCTATGAATGTTTTAAATAGTGGATTACTTTTCATCTTCCAATAAACCTTTCGCTGAAATATAGGCAATAAACTGATCCAATGCCTTTATAGAACCTTGTTCAATCGCCTTAAACCGTAAATCATTCGAAATAATTGCACTTGGTCGAATCGGAAACTGATACCGTCCTACAATTAAACGATTCTCCTGTATCTTCCCTTTTGTAAACTCAAAACGCAACGTAATCACTGCTTGATAGTAGACCACATACCCATTTTGGTCATACTGCAATGGCATAAACCCAATATGATGATAGATAATGCGTATCAGACTCTCCTCTGTACCTTTACGATTTACTTTCGCTCCCAAACGGGTATAAATTGCTTTATGCAATGCATCTTTAATCAATACCGCATTTTCAGGGTCAGACATAGAAACATCCACCTCTGTCGCAATATTCTTGCCCAATACCTGTGGTGTATAGTGGGATGAAGGTTTATAACCACAAGCAGTAAGGAGTAGTAACGTTACCAATAAATTTAATGTAAGTACACGTTTTTGCATGAATGTGTTGCTCTCTTCTATTTTAAAATTTAAAAAGATATTTTATCATTATTTTGAAGTGGTCTCTATTTGACTAATGGTAAAAATCTAATCTTTTTTTAAAAAATATAAGGTATAGTTATATAAAGTATAATTAAAACAGATAAGCAGGAGAAAATAAAATGAAAAAAGTTTTAATATTGGGTGGTGGTTTTGCAGGAGTAGAATCAGCCATTTATTTAAAAAAAGAGGAAAATCTTAACGTAACGTTGGTGAGTGACCGTGACTACTTTTATATCTACCCAACTTCTATTTGGATTCCAACAGGCGATACTACCAAAGAGAAAATTTCAATTCCTTTAGACCAATTGGCAATAAATCATGGATTTGAAGTGATTGTCGATGCGGTAACAGCATTGGATGCAGGAAATAAAGTGGTGACATTACAAAGTGGTCGTATTTTAGAGGGCTATGATTACATCGTGGTGGCTATGGGTCAAGACAAAATGAAAGCCAAAGGCATTGAAAACACCCTTTCTATTTGTGGAAAACCTGAAGAAGCAGTAGCTTTAAATGAAAAATTAGAGGCATTGGTTAAAAAAGGTTCAGGAAAAATTGCCATAGGATTTGGTGGAAACCCAAATGATACCTCTGCTGTTGCTGTACGTGGTGGTCCTGCGTTTGAAGTGTTGTTCAATGTGCATACCTTCTTAAAACGAAAAAGGCTTAGAGACAAATTTGAGCTTACTTTCTTTGCCCCAATGGAAAAACCTGGTCAAAAAATGGGTGACAAAGCTTTGGTCATGATGGACAAAATGTTTGGTATGACCAACATCAATAAAAAAGTAGGTTCAAAAATCACCTCATTTGAAACGAATGGCATTAATTTTGAAGATGGTACAAAAATAGAATCTGATCTAATTATGTTTATCTCTGCAGGAAAAGGACACGCTGTTTTAGAAGCATCTGACTTACCATTAAGTAATGCAGGATTTGTCGTTACCAATGAGTACAATGAAATTGAAGGATTTAATGGTGTTTATGCCATTGGAGATTCAGCCTCATTAATGGGTCCCGATTGGAGAGCCAAACAGGGTCACGTCGCTGAAGTGATGGCTAAAAATGTGGCATACAATATTTTTCAGCATTCACAAGGTATTCAATCGAAAAAGAGTTATATGGAGCATCTAAACATTTTATGTGTGATGGATACAGGTGATGGTGCAGCCTTTGTCTACCGTA
>DYMW01000003.1:0-4806 GCA_020721385.1 Sulfurovum sp.
ACTTCAGCGCAAAAAGCGAAACGGGTAGTAAATTCTCTCACTAGTGGGATACTCCATGCATCCCCTATGGAACATCCAGCATTAGCCATTAACACTAATAGTTACAGCAACTTTGACAATGGTTGGATGCAGTACCGTAAATTCAAATTTGGAGCCAATGCATGAAATTCACTAATGAACACAATATTCCATTACCTCTCACAGTATGGCTGATGCATGATACCTACGATCATAATCCTGACCCGAACCATATCAGTGCTACATCATTGCTGAAACCTACTCGGCAGTTAGTTCTGAATCGACGTATTGGGGATACTAACATTGTAGTAGACGTATCCACTCTGATTGCCAGTACAGTAGGTACAAGCTTACATGCTGGTATCGAAGCTGCTTGGAGCAATGGCTGCTACAGGAAAGCAATGATGCGGTTAGAGATTCCAGCAGAAACTATTGCAAGAGTTCACATCAACCCTGAACCAACTGAACTACGAGAAGATACTATTCCAGTCTACATTGAACAACGTTACTCACGTTGGTTAGATGGGTTTCATATCAGTGGTAAAGTAGACATGATTGCTGAAGGTACTCTTCAAGACTACAAGTCCACTTCTACCTACACATACATGCACAACACTCGTGAAGAAGAACATCGTCTTCAAGGTAGCATTTACCGTTGGCTGGAACCAACCAAGATCACATCTGATTTCATCAGTATCAATTACATCTTTACTGACTGGCAGAAAAGTTTAGCGAGGAATAACCCTGACTATCCTCAAACCAGATTGCTTAGCAAGAATGTTTCTTTGATGTCACTGGAAGAAACTGAGTACTGGATTCGGCATAAGTTGCAGGAGTTTTCTCGGTTTGTTAATGCTGATGAGTTGGATATTCCCTACTGCACTGATGAAGAGTTATGGTTGTCTCCTCCTCAATTCCGTTTCTACGGTAATCCTGAAAAGACTGACGGTAGAAGTACGAAGAACTTTGCTGACTACCATGAAGCTGTAGCGCATCAACAAGCTAAAGGTAAAGGTGTAGTCATTACTCGTATGGGTGCTCCTAAACGTTGTGCTTACTGTAACAGCTATGAACTCTGTTCACAGAAAAACCAATATTTCTCTAGCCCAGACGAAGAAATCTAATCACAAAATATTGTTAGTTTGTCTACTTTGAACCAAGAAAATAGGTTTTATCTGTTTTCTTGGTTCGGTATTTCATGCTTGAACCAGGATAACCATCTCACTGCATACTTAGTATATTGGAGCAATATCATGATTGACCTTACAAATGTAACCCACCATCCGGGGTTAGAGGAAATTATTCACTTATTGAATAACAAGACACAGAACAATGATAAACAATTCTTTCGCACTGTGATCTGTTACTTTTTTGGAAAGATCGCAGCAACTATGCGTTGCACAATTGTCACCAAAGATCGGGGTGAAGTACCAGTGAACATTTATGCACTGGCTACCGCCACATCGGGTTTGTAAAAAGCCTAGCTACATGGTGACATGCAGCCGTAATTCCTTTAATTGCTGGAAACTCTTTAGAGCCTTATCCGCTAATTGAACCAGAAATGGTACAAAAGTGAAGTGATAAGGATTAGACAATCAGCAGGCAAGCACCTAAAACTGAAATGTCATGGTGAAGCCTCAACGACTAGCCGAGAGGCGTAAGATCAAGTGATCTGAAATGGGGAATATCTTGTATCCTTTTCCTAGAAAGTGCTAGTATAGCAAAATCTAAAAGGTAAAGGAGTTGGAAATGTTTAAAGATATAGCAGGATTTGAAGGGTTATATCAAGTGAGTGACGCAGGTTTAGTTAGGTCTTTAGAGCGAGTTGTGCTGAATAAGCATGGCAAACCTCAGAAATACCCAGCAAAGGCTTTAAAGTTTGATCTCACAAATGTAGGTAGACACAGAGTTGTTTTGAGTAAAGCCCATAAGCGTTATCAGCTTTCTCTCCATAGAGTAGTAGCTGAAGCCTTTATACCGAACCCTCATAACAAACCTGACGTAAACCACATTGACAATAATCCACTCAACAATCGTGTTGAGAATCTCGAATGGTGTACGCACTCAGAGAACATGCTACATGCCCAAAGACAGGGCAGACTCTTCGCAAATCAATCAAAGGCAGGTAAAGCTGCTGGAAAGATTGCAAGTGCTAAAGTCGTAGACAATGCTATAGCAATGCTCTCAAAAGTGTATGGATGTTGGGAAGTGATAAGCCCAGCAGATAGACGAGGCAGGAAGTACTACTTCCACACCCGTTGCATACACTGCCATAGTGAAGCCACTAGAGAACTGCACTACCTTAAACATAAACCTCCAAGCCACTGTTCAAAGTGTGCTAACAAGATAGAGATATAGTCTGTTCTGCCCTGAGAAGGGTAGCAGTTCGTGAGAACGGTATCAGGAGTAACGAACTGATATGAACATAAAGTTTGGTAAAGGATTCTCAGTAGGCATCATTGAAAATGAATTGCTTAGTGGATTCCAAGAACAGTTTGAAGACATTACTTCTCTGGAAATTGCCAAGAAGAATTTGGATGAGTTAGCAGCTAAACGAGCAGCTTATGCGGGTACTGAAGTAGCTGAAGAAATGGAAAAATTGCAGAAAGAATATAACAGTGGAGGAACTATCCCATTCACTTTTGATTCTGGTACTGCCCCAGCAGTTAAGCAATTACGACATAAACTGCTACTGGCAAACTGTGGAGCCATCAATGCTCAGATTGATGAGATTGGTTCTAACTTGATTGCTAACACTGATCTGTTGAATCTATTCTTGGAACTCTATGACCAAGGTATGGTGAAGCAGAAGCTCACTAAGAATACTGCCGAAAATACTCGTGGAAAAGAGATTCGTGGAAAGACTCCAACTAACATGCTACTGTTTGGTACTCCAGCCAAATTGTTTGATGGTGGGCAAACTGAAGATCAGTTCTTTTCATTCTTGGATACTGGTTATGCAAGACGTTGCCTATTCGGTCATGGTCAACATGCTACTCGTGCTCATGCTACGTTGTCAGCCGCAGATATTTTCAAGAATTTAGTCAATCCTGCTAACTCCACTATCACCCAGAAATGGCATAAACATTTCACTCGCTTAGCAGATGAGGCTTTCTTCAACTGGAAACTAATTCTGGATGATGATGTGGCTATTCGTTTGATGGAATACAAGATTGCTTGTGAACAAGCAGCAGAATTGCTGCCTGAACACGAAGAAATCCGTAAGGCAGAAATGTCTCATCGGTACTTCAAAGCACTCAAGTTAGCTGGAGCATTAGCCTTCATTGATATGATGGCTGAAATCACTCTGGAACACCTGATGCAAGCTATCTTAGTTGTAGAAGAGAGTGGTGAAGTTTTCAAAAAGATGCTGTCTCGTGAGAAAAGTTATGTACGCTTAGCGAAATACATTGCCGCAGTTGAAACAGAACTCACTCATGCAGATTTAGTAGAAGCCTTACCATTCTATAAATCTGGGGTAGGTGCTAGAAATGAAATGTTAGCTTTGGCTGCTGCATGGGGATACAAGAACCATGTAGTAATCAAGAAAACATTAGTAGACGGCATTGAGTTATTTCAGGGGGAAACCCTTAAAGCTACTGACCCTAATTCCATGATACTCTCATACAGTCTTGACTGGGCATACAACTATGTCACGGAACGAGTTCCGTTTGATCAGTTAGAAGTTCTAACCAAAGCAGATAACATCAACTGGTGTAATCATGCATTCCTAAATGGGCATCGTTGTGAGACAAATGTTATCCCTCACTTCAATATGATCGTCATTGACGTTGATTCTGGTACTTCCTTGGTTCAAGCCCATGAACTATTGAAGGAGTATCAGTTTATGACGTATACAACTAAGCGGCATACTCCTACAGAGAATCGCTATCGCTTAGTTATACCCATCAACTATGAGCTGAAATTGGATGCTGATGACTACAAGACTATGATGGAGGCTATCATAGCATGGCTACCATTCAAAGTTGATGAGTCTGCTAATCAACGTTCACGTAAATGGGCAGTACATCCTGCTGGAGATACTTTCTTTAGTCAGTCAACTCAACTACTGGATATTCTCCCATTCATTCCTAAGACTACCCGTTATGAACAATCTCGTCTGAACCAAGCAAAGATTGGTTCACTGGATAACTTAGAGCGTTGGTTCGCTACAGACATTGCTACCAAAGGCAGAAACAATCAGATTCTGCGTTTCGGTATGATTCTGGCTGACAGTGGACTTAGCTTGGTAGAAGTTACCCAACGAGTAAAAGAGTTCAATAGTAAACTACCATCTGGGTTAACTCAGGCAGAGTTGGATGCTACTGTACTTAAGTCAATTGCTAAAAAATACCTTCCATAATCTCAATGGTGCAGTACTAATCATGCTGCACTGCCTTTTATTCTTTCTGTCTTGGTTCGCTTACTCTATAGCGAATCTGACAGAATACCTTTGAACCAACAACACAAGGAGTATATCTCATGTCCAGTGAGACTAATGACCAGCTAGTGCTGATCTGTGGGCAATCTGCTACAGGCAAGTCTGCTAGTTTACGTAATATCCGCAACCAAGAGAATTGGATGCTCTTGAATACGGAAGCAGGTAAACGTTCACCGTTTGCCAATAAGTTCCAAAACTTCCGTATTACAGACCCGTACCAAGTACTGGAAGGGTTTGACTATGCTACTACAGATGCTACCAGTGAAGGCATTATCTTGGACTCAGTAACATTTCTAATGGATATGTTCGAGACAATGTATGTCATTAACTCGGCTAACACTATGAAA
>DYMW01000003.1:4906-16037 GCA_020721385.1 Sulfurovum sp.
GGTCAGACTACAATCAATACTTCAAAATTCTCATGCAACAACGAGTCATTAACTACGGTAAGCCTGTAATAATCACTGCTCACACCAAAGATGTGTACGATGAAAAAGCATTGGAATACAAAACTTCTGTACCAATCAAAGGTGCATTAGCTGGTGTAGGTGTTGAGAGTTTCTTCAGTACCGTGGTAGCAACTAAACGGGTAAGTGTTAAAGACTTGAAGCCATTCGAGAATGACATGCTTACTATTACTGAAGAAGAAGAAGACGTAGGCTTCAAATACGTATTTCAATCTCGCATTACCAAGACTACCACTGGGGAACGTATTCGTGCTCCAATGGGATTGTTTGATAAGGCACATACTTTCATTGACAATGACGCACAAGCGTTGCTTGATAAATTACGGGTGTTTTATGCTTGAACCAACTGAAAAACCAAATGCTACACAAGAAGATTTGGAAGCAATTGCTTCAGGAACTATTATGCAGATTCTGGGAGAATACTTCACAGACTGTAGTGCAATGGCAGACGGAATCACAGGTACTTCTGTGATGGATGCTGCTCGCAAATACGAACTCTTGTCTCGTCCCATACGAGCACAAGTAATGCTATCCCATTGCCCAGTACACAGCGTTGTTGAAACACTTCGTTGTATCTCAGTCGTGAACAATGACGGAAGACTCTTCGCAGGGCAGTTACAGCAATGGGAGAAAGATCACAGCGTTACGCATTAATCTTTTTCTCTTGGTTCTGAAAACCTCTTTAACAATGGTAAATCCCTGAGCCATAAATCAGGGAACTCATCTAAGGAAATATAGACATGGCAGGATTATTCGCAGGATTGACCACAGACAACCTTGAACAAGCAACTGACGTAGTTGGTGGCTTTACTCAACGTGAAACCGACATCTACACTGGTGTAGTCAAACTGGCTTACGTAGGCAAATCAGAAGGTGGAGCCAGTAACATCAACTTCATTGTTGACATTGATGGTCAAGAGCACCGTGAAACAGTGTACTTCACCAACAAGCAAGGTGAGAACTTCTATGTGGACAAGAAAGACACTAAGAAGAAACACCCATTACCCGGCTTCACAATTGTCAATGATATGTGCTTAGTCACTACTGGCAAACCGTTGGCACAACAAGATGCTCAAGAAAAGGTAGTGAAAATCTACGACTTTGAAGAACGCAAAGAAGTTCCCAAAGCAGTAACAGTGCTGATTGACATGCTCAATCAACCTGTTTCATTGGCTCTGGGGCAAATCTTGCAGAACAAAAAAGTCAAAGATGCTACAGGTACTTACGTTCCTACAGCCGAAACTTTTACTTCAGTGCAGATTGAGAAGGTTATGCATCCCGGTCAGAACAACAAGACCGTATTGGAAATTACTTCTAACAGTGATGCAAAATATGCTGATGCATGGTTGGCACAGCATAGAGGCAAAGTTCGTGACAAGCGTACTATCAAGACAGGTGATAGCAATGCAGCAGTAGCTTCTGGTCGTCCAGTACCTCCAGCGGCAGCAGCAGCCCCAGTTCCAACTACTTCACTGTTCGGCAAGAAACCTTCTTAACACTGCTCCCACAGTAACGGGTAGTCCTGTACAGGACTACCTAGTAGGATACTTAACATGTTACATGAAGGTTACATAGTAAAACTACCACTCACGGTGACATTGGCTATCACAAGCAAAAAGACATTCAGTCTGAACTTGAATGTTTATCGTAATGCGCATCACATGACTCTAGCAAAAGCGAAAGTAGCCTTTCAAGAACAAGTGACACCACTGCTTAAAGGCATTCCCCTTATACCTAAAGTTCATCTCATCTACACACTCTTTCCTAGAACCAAGGTAAGAACTGATGTAGGTAATGTCTGCTCCATTGTAGACAAGTTCTTTTCAGATACAATTGTTCATGCTGGTATACTGGCGGATGATGACTATACTTCACTGCCCAAAGTTACATATTGTTTTGGTGCGGTGGATAAGCTAAATCCCCGTATAGAAGTACATATTATCCCAATCCCATAAGGAGATTATCTAGTGCAAATTACAATCACCGAGCGCGAAATTCATGCAGCTTTGCGCAAGTACATTATTGCTCGTCTACGCCTTTCTGCTACTGAAGAAATCAAAGTAGATTTGATGGCTACTCGTGGTATTGATGGCTTCAAAGCAATGCTGGATATTATCGAACCTGAAGACATGGAAACTGGTGCATTGGAACCACCACCAGCAGGTGAACTTACTCGTGGTGTAGCCCCATCTGCTCCAGCACAAATCCCAGCACCAACTGTCAAAACTTCAGTTCCAGCAGTACCAGAACCAGTGAAAGAAGTACCAACTACTGACACTGCGGTAGTAAAATCAACAGGTGAGGATGTGGAACGTAGTGTTCCATTCGATGTGCCTGTGACTCCAGTAGCACCTAAAGTATCAGGTCTATTTGCACATTTGGCGACTAGCTAAGTATGTGCAGCTACAAAGTCATAGTAGCACTTTTGATGTGGGTAGTACTCATTGCAGCAGTAGTAGGTGTATTTATCACGATAACAACTCTAACAATTGCTGTACTGAGAGTAATAATTCCACTGCTAGTTCTGTTTGTAATCATTGGCTATTTAGCTGAGAAGTAGCAAATCCAATAACTGGAACCAAGGATAAAAACTTGGTTCCCCCTCACAGATAAAAGCCTACATGAGTAGGCTTTTATTTTTACCAGTTACTTGGTAGCAGCTCGTTGGAAGATTTGAGCCACACCAATAAAGGTAGCACTAGCAGCAGTCATTGCTGCATTATAGTCATTAACTGTCAGTGCAGTAACTACTGCACCTACACCTGCGAGAATTGCACCTGTTGCAGCAAAATAAGTACGATACCCTGTGAAACGCATAACCTTATGTCTCCTAACTTGTGTATGGAAAATTACCCAACAGATACCATATTACCGTAACTTGCTAACAGTTTACGATGCTTATGTAGCTCTGCTACTAGGTTTTCATTCTCCTGCATAATCGCAATGAACCTAGTATCCAAATCATGCAGCTGAGATTCCAGATGGTCAATCTGACGACGTAACTGCTCAATAGTAACAGAGAGAGCTTCTACCGCAGTCGAATTAGCTTTAGTACTGCTATCTCGATGGTTAGTAAAGAACGTTAGCAACGAGCCAATTATAGCTGCAATAGCAGCAATCACTACAGTATCCATACAACTCCTTTCATAAATGTAATCTCACTACTAAATCTTCAATAAAATTCTCTAGTCTAGCAAATTCATCCAAGGATTCATGAATGCTCCACGAAGCCCAGTGTCTATTCCCATTGAACCATAAATAGAACCTTCTACCACTTTTGTGATAGCGTTATCAGAAACTACTCCACCAACTGTACCGGGAACCAGTACAGCAGACAGTAACGCATTCAATGGATTATCCCGAATCAACCTTGCAGCGATTTTAACAGAACGTAATTTGTAATTGTAGAACCATAACAATCCTGAATCTTCGAGAGCTTCTCTGGCTCTACCTGCGTTGCGGTCATAGTTTACAAACTCCTCACTAATACGTCCTAAAGCTTCTGCTCTGCTTACTCCATTTTTGCGAAAGTTATCGTACATCAGAGATTTAGCAATGAAGTCTCCATAGAAAACTGCTTTCTGTAAATTTTTGAACAAAGCAGTATCTTCAGTAATCAGCCCATACCGTATGACTTCTCTGGCAACACCAGAAGTACTGTCCAAAGACTTCTCGATAAGAGCCTTGATACTGTAGTCAGCAGCATTACTGGTAGTCTCTGCTCTGGAGTCCTGATCGGTAATACTGTTGAACTCACCAGCAGAAATCAAATCAGCAATAGACAGTCTATTGATAGACTGCTTAATACTGTTTTCCTCAGCAGTGAGAGACAATACTTTGTTATTGTCTTTACGGTACTTAGCAACTAGCTTCTCAGCCGAGATAACATTCAGACGTTTACTGGACTTAGCATAGAACTCTGCTTCTTTGATCTTACGGGCAGTACCTCCAGCAATATCTGCAATAGGTACACCAACTGCCAGTAGATGAACCACGTTAGACATGATATTTACTAAAGGAACTATTGCTGATCTCACCACAATATTTGTCTTGATGGTTCCAACAGTAGACTGAACAGTGTTTTCTGCAATCAGCAATTTCTTCATGGCTCCAGTTCCTAAAATGCTTTCAGCAAAGTGCTGGGCAACTTTAAGAGTCTGAGGCGACCAACGACTTACACCAGTAAATGGGTCAGTAACACTGGCAGATTGATACCCAAGAACATCTTCTACCAGTGAACGACGTACTAAGAATTTTTCCCCGAAGGTATTCTCAATATCTGCACGACTCCAATGACTCAATCGTTCCATTGCGTTCTTTAGTACTGGGTCTTTAGCTACATACTTCTCATCAAACAAGTCTACGTATTCTCTGTCAATGATGCGTTGAGATTTAGCAACATCTGCTGTGTATGCCTCATGCAACTTGGTAATTACTCCACGGTTGAACTGATGAGCATCACGTTCCTCAACTTGTCTACCACGGTGTTTACCAGCCAACTTATCAATACGTGTGCTGTACTTAAAGCGGGCTAACTGCTTAGGGTCTACACTTCTCTCAAAACCAATAGTTCTGCCTTCAGCATCAAACAATGGCAACAAAAACTCATTACCATTCACTACACCCAATTGTCTTGAACCAATGAGATTATCAATATCCACTCCTTTAGTGACCAGTCCTACTGTACGAGAACCAATAGAATGACCTGTAGCTAAGTTAATACCTCCAGCAGTGATCTGAATATTCTGAAACAGTCCTTGACGGAAACGAGGATTCACAGTGATTGGCATGTAGAAGTAGCCCATATTACGTGCCTGAGTGTCCCTGTTGTCACCAAGGTATTTACCTGTGTAGACATAGCCAAGCTTCTGTAACGCTGCTCTCTCACGCACTGAACGAACAATCAAGCTACCATCTGCTGTAGCAGTAGAAGCCATAGCTCCCTTGTAGTAGTTGTTCTTTCCGGTGGGAGTATTAGCTAACTTCAATTGGTCTTCTGCACGTAAACCTTTCATGTAAGCAGTAAGGAATTCCAAACCATTTTTCTCAGTTTTAGCCAAATCACGAAGAGTAGTCTGAGTTGACTCACTCAATGATTTGAATGCATACAGTGATACCAGCTTATCAACAGTTTTTACCAAATCTTCTGAAGCACTAACTGGGGAATTAGAACCAAGGTTATTAGCAACAGCATGGGCATTACGTTGCAATCCATTACCTGCAACTCCAGTCATCATGTAATTCGCCAATTGTTTAGCTTTGCTCAACATTTTGGGATTGTTGATAGTAGCTTCTAATTTTCCAATCTCAGTGGTGATAGAAGTTTTACCCCCTAAGAAACTGGCTACCTGAGCTGAGGTAAACACTGCAAGATCAGTTTTAGCAATCCCACTGTTCAAGGCTTCCCATTCATGGTTCTTCAGCTTTCTTGAGAAAGCATTCTGAATAGTAATAGGGTCATCGTTAATATGTGATTGACGAGTACGAGCAATGAATGCCTTGATAGGTTTGATCAAATCCACAATAGATTTGTTACTCTCAGTTCTACCCACTAAGTCATTCACCAGTGCTTGAATTGGCTTAGGCAGTTCAAGGGATTCTAATCCACGAGACATACCTTCACTAACTCTTGCCCGTAAATCTTCGTCACTTACCACAGTAGCTAAGTTACCTAACAATCTCTGAACATTCTTCTCAGAAGACTTACTGCGCAAAGCTGCAATAGATTTCATTGCACCAGATGAAGCTACATCAGCTATTTTCTCTGATGTGTACTCATTGGCAGCATTAAGCTTAGCTTCTGCTGGTTCAAGCACTTTAGTCACAAAAGAACTGGCAGCTTTATTCACTCTGAACAAATCTACCAATAGCTTATCCAGTACTTGTTGAGTAGAACCAGTAGCAGAATTAGTCTCACCCAGTAACTTAGAAATGTTAGCTAGAGCTTTATTACCAAAATTCTCTAATACACCATCCATACCTACCTTGGTAGATTTGGTAGAAGGCATAGGAGGAACTTTACTTAATGCTTTACGCATTGGCTCACTTGTTGCAGCTAGAGCCAAGAACACAGAGAACTTGTCTGCTACATCTCCTTGCTGCTTACTCAGTAAGTAAGTCATACGGTATTGAGCAATGACTTCACTCTCTGGACTGGAGTCTTCTTCAAAGTCAGTGACTTTCAAATTCTTCAAAGCATGAGCGTATACAGCTTGTGCTTGAGTGTATGCAGAAGAGTTTAGTGCAATATCCGCTTGCAGTACTGCAAGCATTTTATTGAACACAGTAGCCTCTTGAGCATTCATCTGAAAGTTAGCAATAGCTGCATTACCTGTATCGGATATTGTTACTGGTTCTAGTCCAGAAAGAACACCTTTAGTTTCATCGGATTGAGCCAAGATAAGCTGATCAATTTTGTTGTGTAAGTCAGTTAGTCTAGGGTCATTACCAAAATCAGCATCATCCATTGAACCAACATCAATACCAGAATTACTGCTTCCTTCCTGTGCTTTAGCTAGAATCTGGGTGTTGAATAGCAAGTTGGTAAACATATCAATACCGCTACCAGACTTAGGCATTTGCTCAGGAGAAATGCCTAATAACTTCATAATGGCTTCTTTAACACCTTTCACCCAAGCAGAGAACTTAGATGGCAGATTAGGTAATACCTTTGAACCAAGGCTAAAATTAGCTAAGGCATGTGCCATGAATTCATTGGTAGCAATTACCTTACCCCGAACACGTTCAGCAGGGTCTTTAGAAGAAGTAGCCTGATCTAATCCGTACTGAATAACTTTCACTACTTGATCGTAACGAGCCAATACACCTTGATTTTCAGTACTGGTTTGAGGAAATTTACTCACCAGTAAAGCACGAGTATCCGGATTGGTAAAATCATTCATCATTTTCTCAATAGCAGTTACCGCAGACTTCACAGGAGAAGACTTAGCTTTACTACCTTGACCATAATGAGTGAACAGAATACTTGCTGTGCTTGCATGAATCAGTTCATGCACCAATGTCTGTGTAGTAGCTACACTGATGTAAATGGTATTAGTGTCAGGATAAAACGTGCCTCTAGTGCTATTGGATTCATGCCCTCTATCTTTCAAAATCTTAGCAGCAATAGTTGCCTTGGTTCCAAAGACTACAGTAACACCTGAATTAGCCATTGAATCCATTAAGGCTTTCAGTACACGTAGTTGGTTGGTAGAGTAATGACTGTTTAATCTACGGAGTAATCCGTACAGTCCACTTGCACCTTTGACGATAGTAACATCATCTTCCACAGTCACACCTTCTGAACCACGGAATCCAGCTATCTCAGCAGTGAAAGTCTCATACTCTTCCTGAGACATTCCTTTGTCTACCGCAGGTGATGGAGGAGCTTCTTCCATAATCTCAGGATTGCCTGTTACGGTAGGAATATTACGAAGAGGAGAGACAGGATAATTTTTCGCATTGCCCCCTAAACGAATAAACTCTTTTTGAACCAATAAGTTAAACTCATAAGCCTGTTCTGCAAAGTTACTACCTGCAATTTCTACAGTACCTTCTGACTGGAATGGAGTAAACCCAGCAGCCATTTGGTGAACAGAAGCTTTAGTCTTTGCCAATACATTTTGTTTGGCTCTAACAATCAAAGCTTTAGTGAATAAATTATCATCATAGGCTTTCAGAATATCCATCAATTCTTGGCTGGATACATCAGCTAATTCTGCATAATCAGAGTCAAGTAAGGTAGCAATTTTGATTCTGCTCGATGGAGGCAAAGCATCTAACATATCCACAGTCAGAGATTTACCCATCTTGGTAAATCCTTTAGAGACTACTTGAAGTGGATTGTTCTTAATCCATGCACCAAATGCAGCTTTATTAGCAGCAACAGAAATCTTGTCAAACACATCCAAACCACCATGAATACCGTCAAATACCGTCAGGAAAGAAATGCCTGCTAATTCAAGGAAATTTACAAAACTCTGAATCATCTGGGCATCGCCCATTGCTAACAAGAATTTAGCTAACCCAGATACTCCAGAACTACTTATACCCTCAAATTCTACTGGCACACTTAAAGTATTATTGAGGGCAGTAGATAAAGCACTAGTAGCAACTTCACTAGTAGTTGTCTTAGCTACTCGCATTTTCTGTGTAGCACTGGAGTATACAGGTACTAGAGGACGCATCTCTTTTTCAATGGCAGCCAGTTCTTTTTTGGAAAGAAAGTCTGCTGAATTGTAGTTACTGCCTTCTTCTGCTTTTCTAGCAGCAAGTGCATCTTTTACTTTCTGCTTAAAGATTTCCTGCAACAAAGTACTGTGTAAGTTTGTACTCTGCATAAGCAAGTCCATACCTGAAGAAGTACCTACTCCCAGTACAGATTTAGCAGCAGCATAAACTGCATCTGCATGAGTAATCTGCAACATTTTCGTGATAGTTTGAACATGGTAGGGAGCAACTAAGAATTTCTTCACATCAGCTACAGACATATTCCCACGTAAGTTTTGATTACGTCTTTCTGTCTGAAACTTATTAGGCAGAATGTCGTAACTCTTTGTCAGACGATTGTACTTAGCATGATGGTTGGTCAGAAAATGGTAAGCATCCAAAAATGCTTTGAATTTTAACTCTGCACCAGCATCTTGACCAAACATTGCTTGAGCCAAACTAAGACTCTGACCGTTGCCATCAGCTTTAGCTTTAGCTTTTAGAGCTGTAGTCATAGTGGCATACATATTAGAGAGAATACCTTCCATCATTTGTACGCTAACTGCTTTAGCTCCTGAGCCATAGTTAATAGCTGTAGAGGGTTGCTTAGTAGAGTTACGTTGAAATGTGACATTACCAGCAGAATCCATTGAAGCACCCTCACCAAATAATCCCAGCAGTACTGAGATATGAGAAAATACTTGAATGTGTAATTGCTTGTTTTCGTCTTTGAATTGTTGCAGCAGTTCTTGACGAAAACCAACCATGGTATCAACAATATCAGTGTACACATCTACTGCATCACCCAATAAACCACCTTGCTTGAATTCATTCAAAGTTTTATTAGGTTGGTTCAAATACAGACCTACTCTTCCCCAGTTACGTAAGTCACTGGCAGAAACTTCTGCGATGTTCATGATCATGAAGGTATTGGCAATACCGTTAGTAACACCATCTGCCTCAATGTATAAAGCAGTCTCAAATGCTTTACGCTGCTCTGGGGTAGCTTGATTAAACCGAGCGTAATCAGTTAATGCCTGCAATGCCACCATGGTAGTATCAGTAGCTTTCAGTGCTGCCTTAATTGCTTTAACTTCTTCTACAGAAAATGCTTCAGAACCAGAAGCCAATATTGGCAATACTTTTACAACATCTTCATGCTGTAGCATTTTATCCAGCTTAGCACTGATAGTAGCAAGAGAGGGTTCATTGTGAACCTTAACGCCAAAGGCTTGAGCCAAAGCAATAGTAAATGTCTGGTACACAGTAGAGGTTGTATCAGTTAAATCAACTGTTGCTTTAGTAGCTGTTAACGCTATCCGCATTAGTTTGTTTGACTGAGGTACTGATACACCTCGTTGCTGCACACGAGAAACGGATGATACTTCATGTGCATAGTACACAGAATCTGAACCAACAGAATCCATACGAGCAATGGTGTTGTTCATTTCAGTAAAAGCCAAAGACAAGTCTTTATTGATGCCTTCTAAAGAAACTAAGTCAGTGTCGTTGGTAGTAGCTTCATTGATCTTACCCGCACCAAAGATGAATTGTAGTCCGTCTAGTTTGATTGCATTCAGTACAGCAACAACAGGGGAATCTACTTTGTAGGCAATACTGTTATGCCGTTTGATAGTATCAATCTGTTCGTCTGTCAGAGTAACACTATTACTGTGCATCTGAGTCATACGTACAGGTACGTCTTCAGGTTTGTAAAAGAATTCCTGAGTGGTGTTATCTACCAATACAGCATCATCAATCAAACTCGGAAATACAAATGCATCTGATGTAGTAGGTAAGTTGAACTTGTAGAAATTCACAGTACGAGCAGGAATACCTTTATCAGTATCAGCCTCAATTACTACCTCAATCCGTTGTAGTACAGCACCAGTTTTTTGCTTGGTATCCCCCAGCAATGCCCGAATAATTTCTTGAGCAACACCTTGAGCTACACCAGTGGAATAGCCTTCAGGAGCATTCTTATTAGCAGCTAACCCCCAGTACTTTAGGATGTGATCTCGGAGAGAACTAACCAACATCTGGGTAGTAATTTTGCCCTGCATCTGTTTCAGCAATTCAAAAGATATGTACTCTTCAGGCATAGAGAAAACATCAGAAGCATCTTCTGCGGTATACACTTTTCCGTTGGCTCTACGACCTTCACTTACCAGCCATTGAGTAGCTGCCACAATAGCAGTACTCATCAGAGTATTGTTGTACTGTGGCTGACCATTCTCATCCAAAAAGGTAATGTTCAATGCTTTACCTGTTGCAAACAACTGACCATTTCTGCGAAGAGTATCAGCTAACTTAGTGTTATCTTTAGAGCTTGCTACTGTCACTCGATGTGCTGTAATCAATTCAGCAACTCTACCAGTTGCTTTAATAATCTTGCTGTCAGCAGCAACTGAATCAATGAACTTCTGTACCTCTGCTACATCAGCTTCAGAAAAGTCAGCAGCATTATTCACAATGTCTTTAGCCACAGTAACGTCTTTACTGGTAGGCTTGATAGCTACTTGCTTAGTAAAGTCTTCTAACTGCTTATTCAGTGCATTGAGGAAGTTACCTGCAAAGTAAGTACTGATAATCTGACGATAAGCATTTGCAGCTTTAGTCTTAACCTCAGCTACTTGGGTATCCCCTAACAGAGAACCAAGGACAGAATCCTTACCAGCGAGATAAGTCAGGATAGCTGTATATGGCTTAGATTCAGAGGTTAGCTTACTACGCTTTGTAGCTGGGAAAGAGAATCCTTGGTAGAAAGCATTATTCTCTCCACCCAGTAAATCGGGGAATGATTCCTGTAGAGATTTCTCAGAGGATTCTTCTACTGTCTCAGTAG
>DYMW01000003.1:16137-20616 GCA_020721385.1 Sulfurovum sp.
AAAGGAAGAGGCTTTTTCAATTTACCAGATGCCAAGGCTTTCTGTGTATTCCTTAAATAGCCTCTCATTTGGTCTACAGCAGCAGGATCAGCTTTTATCAAGTTGAACAGGTTAGTGGCAGAAGATTTTAACGTACTACCCCCACTCACAAACTTCTGTAGTCTAGCAGTATACCCTCTAATTTTGGCAGCCTTTTCAGGAGTAGTATTAGAATTTGCAAATGCTTCTTCCGTATTCTTCGGCTCAGTAGCAGCTGCTACAGGAGTTGAAGTTGCTACAGGAGTTGGAGCAGTATTCTGCTCAACAGTACCTACTTTACGTGCAGCCAGTTTAGGATGAATAGGTACAATTGTTTGGGGTTGAGCAGTAGCTGCCAATTCTGGAAAAGCTTCCAGTAATTGGTTGTATGCAGTAGTTACTCCAGCAGCATCTGCATAAACTGTTTTAGCTGTAGCTACAGCAGAGTCATTGTTAAATTGGGCATAGACACCTTTAGTAGATTTTCTAAAAGTATTAGAGCCATTAGCTACACGAGTTTCGTAGTACACAGTACTGGAATCTTGTTCCACACCGTTAATGTTAACCTTGGTAGTTGTGAGATTCTTACCGTCAATATGATCAGAGAAAGCTTGTGCTTTGTTATTCATACTCTGAGCAAAAGTACGAAGATTCTCTAGGATTTTACTAGCACTTTCTACATTGCCAGACTGCATAGCAGTAGTTACATCATTGGCGTAGCGATTTAGAGAAATTTTACCATTCTTACCAGAACCATCATCCAAAGAAATCTCTGAAGTAACTTTGGCTACAGCAGGTAAGCCGTAAGCTTTCATAGCGTCAGCACGAACTCTAGCTGCTTCTCGGATTGCAACAATGCCTTTCAGCTTAGTAGCCTGAGCAGGTTGTAGTTCCAGAATGCCACTTTCTAAATCTTCCAGTACAAATTGGACAGCAGAATCTAGTTTAGGGTCTGTAGTGCCAATACGACTTGCAAGAGTCAAAGTATTATTTACTGCTTCTGGAGTAGGAGGAGCTTCTCTACTGTACATCACAATGTCATTCTTCCCAGCATCATAGAGTGCTTGGAAACGTTCCTGCATTCCGTTAATACCATCAGCAGATTCAACTACTGACCGGAAGACATTCTCGTAAGCATTTACATACTCTGATAAACCAGAATATTGTTCATGTTTGCTGACAATACTGGAATCTTGTTCTAGTACAGCGTTAATACCCTCCATGAAACTAACAGCATTGTCTAATGCTATAAGACGATCAGCGCTAACATTTGTAGTATCTTTCGAGAACTTAGCCAGAGCATTAATCGCTTCTACTACCGTACTAGTGCCTGTTAGAGCAGCATCAATAGTTGGAGGTAAAATGCCTGCTGGTGGTACTTCCCAAGCTAGGGCATCTTGCAGTTCAGCAGCATAACTAGAGAGTGCTGCACTATCTGCTTCGATCTCAGCAATCTCTTCAGGAGCAGCATTACGAGCAACAGCATCAGCTACTACTTGTTGGCTCAATGTTTGAACTTTGTCAGCAAATTCTACTTTAGCTTCTGGGGTTGTAAGTGCTTGGACTGCAACAGTCTGAGCAGCTTCTGCTTCTTGAGTTTCTTTAGCATCAATCTTTTCACTGGCATAATTTACTAAACCAGTAGCTGTTGCAGCTACTCCCTTTCCAGCCAGTTGTGCAGTTCTAGCGGCAAGAGTAGGAAAACTGACTAGTGCAGCAGAACCCACACCCCCAGCAATACCTTTGAATGCGCCTGAACCAACACCAGAGAGAATATCTCCGTCACCCAGACCTTGGGAATCTATACCCAAGTTAGAACTTGAAGCAGCAGTACCTTCTTGAATACCTTCTTCGACACCTTCTCGCAGTAAGTTACCAGTAGCTTGACCGGCAGAAACTTTAGCACCCAAGTTGCCTTCAAAGTTTTTAACCAATGTACCAGTAGCTGCCCCAATTGTTGCCTGCATATTCCGGGCATACATTGCAGCATCTAATGCCTGTTCATGTGTACCACCTGCTGCAATAGCTTTATCGTAAGTTTCAGCAATAGCACCACCACCTTCAGCAGCACCAATGACAGCAGGAACTTTAGCAAAGTTACCCAGCCTATCCAGTGCTCCTAATGCACCTTTACTGGCTCCAACATCTGCAAGAGTCAGTGGAACTTGTTTGCCCAGTGCGTTCATTCGAGTTGCACCAGCAGCAATATCATCTGCCACTACTAGAGTATCTTTTACCCCTGCCTTTACTAAAGCTTGACGACCTAACTGAGCCAAACCTGAAAGACCTTGTGAGACTTTAGCCACTGGTAACATGGAACCAAGACCTTCAGCAATCAGGTCTGTAGTGGCTACTCCAGAATTCAAAGTAATACTGCCTTGGTCTACCAAGTCACTGCCAATACGTTTAGCACCTGCAATGAATTCATTACCACCAGCAGCTACTTGTCCATCGTAAGTCTGTTTATTGTCTCGTGCAGCTAATGCCATTAATTGAGAGTCATCTTGGCGTACTTGGTTCAACTCGTCAGATTGCAAACCTCTACCAAATTCAGCAATGTTCTGAGTAGCTTTAGCTACTCCAAGACCTAAATCATCATTAATGGCTGAACCAAGAAATGCACCTACTCCACCTGCTAAGTTGACTGCACCAATACCTACCCCTAAACCTGTATCCCCAATTGCTTCAAATCCACTTCTTGGAGCAGCAGAGTTAGTAATACGATTTTGGCTTTCTGCTGCTAAGGCAGACAACATTGCTACTGCACCTTCCTTACCGTATTTATCAGTAAGCTGCACAGGATTCATTTCACGCAAGTCTTTTTCAGCGTCAGTAGCAGATTTAGAGCCATAAGAAGATTTAGCTGCCAGTAAACTGGTAGCAGCATTTGCATAATCTTGCTCAGTAGCTGTTGGTGCTGTAGCAGGAGATGCCTGCACTGGTGCAGTAGAGGTTGTACCAATATTACCCAGTAGTTGATCTACGATGCTATTCATTAGGTGTATTCCTTAAGTTACTCTTCGATTAGAGAGGTCTAATGTGATCGTTGTAAAAATTGTACCCAGCACGAACATTTTCTGCCATAGGTAAAATTTGTGCCAAACTGTCCAACATCCTCTTTTTCTCCTCAGCTTCTGTACCTGTAGGTGCTGCGGCTGAACCAGTTACTGGACTGGATTTGCCAGTATCTGCATCTCGTAATGGAGCTTGTACTTTTTCATTTGCCAAAGAAGCCAATCCTACTGCTTTATCATACTCAGCTTTATACCGTGCAATGTCTGAAAGACTAGCCCCAAAGTCACCATTCATCTCTCTGGACTTGATTGCGGCATCCCAAGCTGTACGAGCAGATACTACGGCTTCGTCTGCTGCTTTTGCTACAACAACATCCTCTTTACGAGTAGCTAAGTCCAGTGCTCCTTGTACCCCTGCACTACTTGCCGCCAGTCGAGTAGACTGTAGGATTTCATTTTCACGCATGTAGTTAGCGCCACCATTGATACTGTTAGGGCGCATCCAATCAAACAAAACTGAGCCAACAGAACCATCTCTTGCACCTTTAGTTCCGTTAGCAATACTATCTGCCAACACAGCTAAAGAAACTTTACCTTTAGTCTCATCTGCTAATCGGGTGAGTAAACGATTCACGTTAGCTTTATCATTGCTGTCGGTTACATTCAAACGTTTATACAGTGCCTCAGATACTAATGGGAAATCATTAGCATTCTGGGAACTTTCTTTGAAAGAGTCAGCAATAGTTGTACTACCTGCTGCACCTAAAGTAGCTTCAACGTATGAATTGGTTAGAGCATTACTTTTCTTCTCTGCATTCTGAGCACCAACATCATTTGCAGCAGTATACTCTTGTCTAGCAGCAGAAGATGTTGCTTGCTCATCTCCAGTAGTAATGCCAATAGCAATTTCCCAAGCAGCATCTACAGACTTACCACTTTTGATAGCAGCTTGATATGCAGTTCTGGCAGCATCTAAGTTAGCACCTACTGTTTTACTGGAGATACTAGCCTTGTTATTACCTACTGCACCATGCTTACTTAAGCCGGTTCTTGGGTCAGCTACACTGGCAAATTCCCATGCCAATCCCTCAGTAGCTTTAATCTGATCATCAGACTCTCCGCGAATGTACGCACCAACTTCAGGACGCTTTTCTTTTAGTAAGTAACCATAGATTTTGTGTTGAATTTCAGGAGTAAACTTGGTATCGGGGGATAGACCCAATGCAGCATAAGCACCACCTTCACCATCCACTTTATCACCAAATAATGTGGTAGGGATTGCTTGCATGGAACCAGCAGCAAATACTCGGTTAGGGTGTCCTTTTGGTAATTGCTGGAGTTTCATCAGCTCACCCATAGTAATGTTAGGGTCTAAGCTCTTACCTACTGAATCCCCAGCTTTACCTTGGTTGAATGCTGTGTATGCAGCAGCTCCTTTACCACCTTC
>DYMW01000003.1:20716-27926 GCA_020721385.1 Sulfurovum sp.
TTAATCATGCTATCCGCTTTACGAGCTTCAATACTTGTTTGGTTCTTTGCATTCAAGTTCTGGGCAGCATTATTGTTACGTGCATCAAGAATTTTAATACCTTCTTGAGCTAACTTTTTACCATCCAAATCAATGTTGTGGTCTGTTATTCTTTGTGTGTTTTCTCGATCAAACTTATTACTGAGTATCTGATCAGCATCAAGATTGATACTGCCTTTCAGTTTGTCTACATTCAGCAAATCAGTTCTACGGCTATCCAGTGCAGCATAAGATTGAGCATCTAGTAGAGATGGGTCAATGCCTTCCAGTAGGGAACCAGAAGCTAAAGCCTCATTGTACTTAGCTACATCAGTAAAACCTGATGCTCTTGCTGCAAGCAATCCTGCTGCACCATCTTTACGCTTCTGCTGCATAGTGGATAAGCCATCAGAAAGCTTACCCAAACTTTTATCCAGAATGTCCCCGACATTTTGGTATGCCTTAGTTACATCAGGCAAATTAGGGACATTTACTGCATCCCATTTCAGAATAGCCATAGTCTCTACTCCCTATTACCGAGTCATTTGATTTGACTTAATGTAGTCAGCAACTTGCTCTTGGGACATATTCCCTTGCTGTGCTGCACGAGAAGTAGCCCGATCACCTAAAGCAGTATTGTACGACTTAATCTGATTTGCCATGTTGGTATTCGCATAGTCTTTCTGGAAATTGAATTGCTCTTTGGCTTGCTTCACTCCCTGCAAACCAGCATACAATCCCCCTAATGCACTGAGAGCATCAATACCAAACTTAGCCGTATCCAAGTTGTACCCAAACTTACCTGCTTTATCTGCTGCTTCTTTTTGAGCTTTAGCCAAAGTGTCAGCAGTAGAGAGTTTGTTATCAAGATTTACCCCTGTGCTGATTGAAGGAATAGTTACTGGGACAGGTTGGTAAGGTTGAACTACTCCCGGCTCAAATTGACTAATATTTCCATAACCCATAAGTCGTTCTCCTGCTATAGCATTGTATCAATCTGACGCATGACATCAGCATTAAGAAATGATTTACTAAGCTCCACTATATCACTGCCTGTCAGCTGAGTTCTAGCAAAAAACTCATCAGCAGTCTCTGCAACTATTCTTCTCCCCACATTCAATTCAATAGCACCATTCCCAAATTGCTCTTGGTACTTATCAGAAAGTTGTTTACTTTCTAGTGCAAACTGCTCTGCTTGTTTACGCATCTCTTCTCCAATGTCTGCAACTTTATATGTTGTGTAGTTGGTATAAGAATTTATTGCAGCATCAGTAAGTCGTAACAAGTTCTCTGGCTGAAATAGAGCAGTGACACTTATACCTGTCCCACCAATTGCGGTAGGAACAGCTAACATTATTATAGGCAGCAAAATGCTTGCCCATTTATCACCAAGAAGCTTGCCTAGTAAAGGTGCTGCTACCTTCTGCAAAAGAATACTTGCTACTGCAATGTTGATAACTGAACCAAGGAGTACTGCTGCTGTACCTGTTAAACCAACAGCCGCACCCACTGAAGCAGACGTACCAAATATGCCTACTGTAGTAGCTCCAATCATACCTGTTGCCATACCAATGGCAACGGTCACTAGAGTAATGATCAGTATCCCCCACCATTTTTCCCACCACTTTTGTTTCCTGATTTCATACGCATTGACCACCATATACCGACAACTTACGCTAAGTTGTGTAGCCCGAACCAAGGACATTTCACGGAATACTGTGTAGTTTAGTGGGATAATAAATCCAGACTCAGGATACTCAGTTAACGCCTTTACCCCTGAGGTTACTACTGACTTGTTCCTGTAAACTTTATTGGTATGTTCCAGTCCAAAAATGGTAACAGATTTCCAAGCATCAGTAGCGTATTGCCAAATAATAGAATAACTTCCCGCTGCTGAACCTAATGCACCAGATACAGGAGGAGTACCTACCCACAAGTCATTTAGTTGGGCATTAGCTCTAGCAACACCAGTACCGTGGCGTTTATCAATCGCATCCCACTTAATACTAATGTTGTAGTTCATAACAGGATTTTCGTTTGAACCAACAGTAATAACTTTTGAGGTAATAGTGCTAGTTGGGGGAGATGTGATAACAAGGTGAATATCAGGAACTGCCCAGAACCATGTAGTATTAGCTGGGTTAGTAGGACTTACTTGCCAATCCAATTGTTGCTGCTGGTACTGACTGTAGTCATTTACCCCATTACCATTAAGTTGCTCAAGTCTATCGAATAGTCGGTAGATGTATTCTAGTGAAGAGTAATCTGAAGTATTTAGTGAACACCCGAATACTATGTAGGCAAAATCCATTTTGCTTAAATCAGGATTTGCATCAAGTTTATCTAATAGCTTTTGAAATTTATTCTCACCAAAAGCTCGATAGTATGCTTTCTTACACCAAGGGTACACATCAGCGTTATCTTCAACAGATACGTTATCAATTCTTAGTGGAATATACGGAAAGTACCCATCATCCGGTATGTACTCTGAAGGAAACAAATTGTTTAACTCAGGAATACCTTCGTAAACTGGAGGAGCATTAGGGTCTACTATGGCATTCTCATCGGGAATGACAGGAATAACTTCTTTGTAGATAAACAAATTATAGTCAGTATCTAGCTTGGTTCTTAATGTAAATTCATCTAACTTTCCATACAAAATAATACGAACTGCTTCTGGATAGTATTTAGTACTTGTATAGTGAGTAACACCTTGAGCATCTGTGTATGAGCTATCTACAGTATAAGACCCATTCTCATAAACTTCATGTTCTTCTCTAAACTCTATTAACTCTTTCTTGTACAGCTTAGCAGTTGAACCTACTACTTGACCTATGAAAGTAATTCTCTCGTATTTAGCTTGAGTCAAAGTAACAGTTTGCTCACGAGGTAAAATGTAGCCTCCATTTTGTGTTCTAGTACGTAAAGGCACAACAATGTCTACGGATGTTCTTTCAATTTCTACCCAACCTTCAGAAGCAGGTGGAGGATTCTGCTGGAGTCCAACAGGTACAAATGGCATATTGCCATAAATATCAATCCAGACACCAAAAACAGTCTGCTCAATTGGTTCAAGGGTTGTAAGGATAGCGTACTCAGCTACGAGGTATCTGCTATTAGGGTCGTAATCAGGCTGAATGAATCTGAAAGGCGTACCATCTTCCAAAACAACTTCAAACTCATTGGTAGCAGTAAGATAAGTAGCTCCCCAATTCGTATTCATCTGTAGAGGCTGATTCTCCTTCATCCATAATGTACCGTAAGTAATAGCCATATCTGTTTCAATCTTACCAGACAAAACAGTTATAGATTCGTACAGCGGATTTCTTGAAATAAACGGCTCAATTGTAGGTAAATGTATTGCTGCCTGATTAGACAAAGTACTAGAAGACCCTCCTACTATAGAGTTATACCCTCCAGATTTCTTTGCCCACTTAAAAAAATTACGTAGCTTAACTCCCCCACCGTGTAAATAGCTGCTAGACAAAACTTCACTTAAAGTTCTGTCAGTGTGGCTCAGTATCCCTCCCACTACTATTTGTTTCAGTATTTGGGGGCGATCTACAAACTCACCCCCAAGGTTAGATACTGAAGAAGCTACCGAAAGCTTATTTCCCATTAGATACCTACATTACCGCGTACTGCACTGAATACAGCGCTC
Organism: Sulfurovum sp.; assembly: GCA_020721385.1. Lineage (GTDB taxonomy): Bacteria > Campylobacterota > Campylobacteria > Campylobacterales > Sulfurovaceae > UBA1140. The sequence continues at coordinate 24,396 of DYMW01000003.1, forward strand.
ATAGCGTTATTATCAAATGCGGAAGGAACTTGTAAGCCCTCATCAATAGTTTTCTGTGTAACCCACATATCTACCATCAATTTGACAATCTTAGCTTCAGCATCTCGCTCAAAAGATTCAATTTGGGCTTGATGCAAAGCCATCTGTTTCCCAATTGAACCAGTTACAGCACCCCCATCAAGACGGGTAGAGCTAGTACTGGCTCTAGCTGCTTCCATTTGCTCATGAATCATGAGGATTTCTTTGGATGTTTTTGCAATCTGGTTTCCAACTAAACCACTGATCACAGCACCATCTGAACGAGTACCAATTGTATTAGCACGGACAGTTTCTTTCTGTTCACGGGTTAACAGAATGTCCTCATTCATTTTCCCAATTTGAGCATCACTCAACTCAATCTGACTATCTAAGTGCAGACGTTCTTTCTCAGCAGTCAAAAGCTCACTATCAATCTTCTCAGCCTGCTTACCCATGAAGGTAGTTTGAGCCTCAGTATACAGAATATCTGAGTTAGTCTTGGCAATTTGAGAGTCCATCAGTTCAAGTTGTTTAGCCATCTGCAACAATTGTTGCGTATTGATAGCAGTATCAGATTCTGTCTTATCAATCTGTGCAGTCAATAGGTCAGTTTGCTTCATGATCTGCAAACGCTGTACAACATTAATGTCAGTATCAGAATTGGTCTTAGCAATCTGTGCGGTCAGTAGGTCAGTTTCCTTCATTACTTGCAAACGCTGAACTACATTGATGGCTGTTTCTGATTCAGTTTTGAGACTCTGTTTTTCAGTCAAATCTGTTTGAGCCAGAATCTGCAAACGTTGAGCGTTATTAACTTCAGTATCAGATTCAGTCTTAGCAATCTGAGCGTGAGTTACAGCAGTTTGCTCAATGACATTCAAACGCTGCTCAGTATTGATAGCAGTTTGAGAGTTCACTTCCAAACGTTGACTTTCAGTCAATGCAGTTTGTGCAATAACCTGTAACCGCTGTTGAGTATTGATCGCTGTTTGAGAATCTACTTCTGCACGTTGACTGTTAATCAAACCAGTTTGGGCGATAACTTGCAAACGTTGTTCAACGTTAATGGCAGTCTGAGATTCTACTTCTTCTCGCTGACTTGCAGTTAGTGCAGTCTGCTCAATTACTTGCAGACGTTGCTCCAGTGCAATACCAATCTCAGCATTTGTTTTACCGATCTGACTATGCAGTAACGCAGTCTCTTTCGGTAAAGTAGTTTCCAAGTTGTACTGGGCAGCACATGATGCTAACTCAGATTCACGAATCTTAGCCTTAGTTAAAGCAAAGTTTGCAGCAGAAGTTTTAGCATCCATCTCTGCTTGAGCCAACTGAACTTTAGCAGTCATCAAAGCTACACGAGCAGTAATTGCTTGAGCCTGAATCAGTTGTGACTGCCAGTACATTTGCTCTTTGTTCAGAGAAAATTGTACTGATTGAACCAAGGCAGATTCCATCAAGGAAATGTAGGCTTTAGTAAAGTCTGCTCCAGTAATACGGTTAGCCTCATACTCACCTTGCAGGTGAGCAGCTATACCAGCAGAAAATACGTCAAATGTACCAGTACCACCAATTGCCTTAGTAGTTACATCGTCGCTGCTTACACGTACAACAACTTGGTTATTGGAGGAAGGCAGAATAAATTCTGATGCTTCTAAGTCTACTGGGGTTAGATTGAAATCCTCCCCAGCTAGTAACGCAATATACGCTGCATTGGCAGCACTGGCATTTGTACACGTCATGACTTTTATCCTAAAAAAAGACCCTTATGTGGGTCACACATAAGAGCCAACCCACAGAGAGTATTAAGGTGATGATTATTCTGTTTCAGCCAAAACACCAGCAGCAATTTGTGCAGTAGCCAATTTGTCCAACTCTTCACGAGTCAAAGCAGGCATGACTTCAATGTTGAATTCACGTATCCAAGAAGTCTCAATACGACTCCGACCAGTACGATTATCTTTGATGGTTCGGATATTCAGAAACTTACGTTGAGCCAAATCAGAATAGATGGCAAACGGTACATGGTAGCCATCATTAGTTCCATCACCGAATGGAACGAATTTACGGATTGTACCAATATAGTCATTTGCTACTGTGATAATTTCACCGGGCAAATCACTTTTAGCAGGATTGAGGCAAGAGATGCGAATACGAACCAGCTTAGTTTGTTCAGCCAGCAGATTCTTACGCCAATCAACTGCATCAGCAGGAGCAGAAGTCTGTGCAGTGTTTACTTGGTTCTGAGCCATGAAAGTTTCAAGTTTTGCTTTCAGCACTTCCAAACCAATGTTTGGAGAGAAAGTCATACCAACTTTCTTTGCACGCTCTTTCAACAGAGTAAGTTCATCTGGGGTAAAAGCTTCTACTTCGTCTAAAGCAGAGGGGAAATTTGTGTCTGTCATGGGGGTTATTTCCTACTTGGATTTTATAGAAACTGAGAGGATTGCTCCTCTCAGGTCGTTAAGATATTACTAGATTGCAGCAATGGTTTTGACTACTGCAATACGTTCTGGTCTTTTTATTAACAAGCCATAGTACCACTTAATGGAGCTACGACCAGTTTCAGAGTACGGGTCTTCCGCAGTAATTTCGCCACCGGGCATTTTGGTACGGATGGTGAATTTACCTGACTTACCATCAGTTTGGAAACCGATAGTAGTAAAGCTGTCATCACCAATGCACAGCATTGGGAATACATCATACTTCTCAACACCGCCTACCATTGTAGAATGATAACCGGGGTTAGCAGTAGCTGTAGCACCTGCACCCTGCCAAGACAACATTTCTGGAACTAAGACAATACGGAATGCGTCAATACTACCAATTTCACCATTGAGCACATTACCTGCATCTGCGTAGTGCTGTACAGGAATGAATGCAGCATTACCAAACATATCAGTCATCATGCGTAGAGTGGGAACTAGTTCCGAACCAACAAACAAAACACGTCCAGCAGGGATGGTTTTGGTGTCGATCATACGAGAACCAGTAATGACAGTAGTGCTCTTGGGAGTACGGTTGTCAGTCAATACCTGATCAAGACGCATCAAGTTACGATAGCTCACCAAAGAGATAGGTACACCACCTACAACTTCACCTGTGATTGTAGCGTTACTGGTTGCTGCACCAGCATAGACAGTAACACCTGCACCAGCTAACAAGTCTTTCTGCAACACTGCCTCAGTAAGTTGTACTGCACCATTCAGCAATTCACGGCTGAGGTGCTGCATCAACATGTCATCAGAGTCGAAATCCAAAGATTCTTGAGTGAACTCAGTAAAGATACCGAACTTGTGCAATGAGCCTTCACGAGTCAAACGAGTAAAGCCAACTCGATTCCCTTTACCTTCATAATCAAACGCTACTTTGATTACCGCTTTAGTGGCTTCAACTAAAGCTGCTGCATGTTGCCATGCAGAGGAGACTATATCATGGACTACAGTACTCAACTGCTGTAGTCCCTCACCTTTTCCACTACCAAACGCTTGTAGTGTACTCCCTTTAGGGATAGTC
>DYMW01000003.1:28026-34543 GCA_020721385.1 Sulfurovum sp.
TAGTCGTTAGAGTTCTATCAGATAACGTTAAGAGCATAACCTTCAAATTCCTTGAACTGTTGAATAAGGTTATTAGCTGCTAATGCTGCTCTCTTTTCAGCTTCAATTGCTCCATACTTTTTAACACTGAATTGTTTAGACTTACGGAACAGTTTGCCACTAATTGTAGCTTTAACAACTGCTCGGTATACCAACCCATCTTTACTACTGTTCAGCAATTCTACGTAGTGATACGTAGAAGTTTTACCAAACTTCTTAGCAATATTTTTGTAATGAGCTGTTCTTAATCCAGTATCAAAAGCGTGTTGTGAATTTTCACGAGCTGTAACCCACTCCAAGTTACAAGCGTTATTGTTTAGCTTGTTACCGTCTATGTGGTTTACTTGAGGCTTATTATGTGGATTTTCGATAAAGGCTATAGCAACAATACGATGTAAGATTTCACGGAATTTAGTCCTGTTTACTTCTTTACGTAAACCAATTTTGTAATAGCCATTGCCACCTAACTGAGGAGATAGAATCTTCCCAGATTTAGTTGCTTTGACTTGTCCTAATTGGTTCACTTCGTATCTACCTTCATATCCTAAAATTTCTTTCCACATAACACATTACCTAAGCTTACTACGGGATTTTCCTACACGATATAGGACTTCCCCCGTTTAGGCAAGTTCTTCGAGTATCCTCACGGATACAAGGGGCTATTAATGTAAGTTAACCCGACCACCCTCTTCAGTCAGTGTAGGCAAACGAGAAGTGATAGTGCCAATGTCTTTGCTGGAACCATACAAGTTACCATTGGCAATGACTGCGCCAGTAGCATCAATACCTTGGCTATTGACGTTGCGCTCATCCAACAATGGAACATACTCATGAATTTTGATGGTCTTACCGAAATGCTTCCTTCATGTTCAACAAGGTTCGCTAATCCTTGCCCGTCTTAGTATGACCATCTCTTTACTAAGACTGCTGCATATTTCTATACAGAGCAGACTATCTCTTCAACTTCAGCTTTACCTGTTTAGTTGCTATGCGCTTCCATCCGCTTGGATGTACGTCTTTCGACTAGTCGTTACACCTTCAAGAATATTAATATTCTTGCTTGGTTCGGTATTGTCTTCAACTTTACTTGCTAAGAGTTTCACCGAGTTCACATAGTTTTCACATAACATTTCTGCCATGCAGCCCTTACATTTAAGGCATATTGGTAGTGCTTGCCAAAGGAGTGAAGTACTGCTCTTTCCGTGCAGTAATCAAAGCTTTCTTCAGCCAATGAAAGGTCTGCATTTGGGCAGCACCATTATCAATGTCAGAAGGTGTGCCGTTAGGGGCATTATAGTTCAACATAATCTAATCTCCGTCTTACAATGTTTTCATGAATTCCTCATCGCTCATAGCGAGAGGGTTCTTAAAGGGTACTGCTGTTTTAGCTCCCAAATTTGGGGAAGCTGCTTTAGCAGCACGATCTGAATTAGCTGCACTCTTTGGCGCAACTACACGCTTATCAACCGCATTTCCATTGGCATTTGTGCTGGTTCTCTGCTGCATCAGAAAATTACCAACAGCGTGATATGCTTGTAAGAACGGTGTTCCTGCTGGGATTGCCCCAGTCAGCTTTTGACGTTCCACCTCATCAGAGATGGTTTTGTATACTCCACTTTGACGCTGTTCGTGGATACTTGCCATAATTGATGGATTATCCCAGAGAGCATTCTTGGATTCTGTATCCCAAGTAGAGTGCAACATTGTCAGAGTTTGCTTCCCTTCTTCGGTAGCTGCCACAGAATCCATGACACTAGTGAAGTTGAGTTGGGCATCACTGACGATGTTCTTATTTGCAACATACGCGGATTCTCCCGCAATATCAATGTCTAGTGGGTCAATAGCAGAATCCTTTAGCAATTTTTTCAATGCTTCAGGGTCTTTGTTATTAACATCAATCAGAAAAGATAACTGTTCTTCTGAAATGCTATGCTGCTTTAACATTGCAGCAGTTTTAGCAGTTGCATTCAATTCCTGCATTTTACGGGAGTAGTTCACTCCCATCTGCATTAATCGAACAATCTCTTCGTCATCACGAATCTCGACAAGTTTCCCATCAGCCTTAAAAGGTTGACGGAGTTTCTTGTAAGCAGCTTTGTAATCAAATGAGGAATCATCTTCTTCCACTACTGCTGCCGGAGTAGTAACTGTATTTTCTTTGTCTACCGAACCAACCGCATTAAGATCGTCGATGGTTACTTCTGTTGGAGTTTCTGTAGTAGTAACAGTTTCCGAAGTAGTTTCTGTTTCTGTAGGGGTAGATGTTTCTTCTGGTACAGGAACATCATTGAGAGCCATAAACTCTTCATCAGATAGTGCTAACGCATTACTAGAATCTACCATATCACACCTCTTCGCTGCGCATATATTCTAACTGCTCATCAACATCAGCAATATCGGCTCTGGCTTGGTGAGACATTTGAGTAGTAACAGACATCCAACGCTTCAAATGTCCAGATGCTTGCGCCAAGGCAAGAGAATCTGCTCGTTCATTTGCACCAAGTGCTGGGTCGCAAGAAGACTGAACATAACGTGCAGCTTCCTTCACACAAAACTCTTGCATGATCAAACGATTAAAATCGTGATTGGAGAATAAACGAAGTGCCATATCTCCTAACTCAACAACTTGCTGCAATGCTGCTTTATGTTGTTCCATTTCTGCGATAGTAGCCATGTGGGTATCACCTATTAGTTTACGGAGTCAATTGTTCGGAAATAGTATTGTAACCTATTGCTGCTTCAATATCAGGAGCATCTCCTGATGTCAATGCTTTAGTTACTTGAAGTGCTTGGTTCCCTCTAGCCTGAGCTTGCTGCTTTTCCATATCTCTACCATGTTTCACACCATAAGCTTGTTCATCATGATCAAGTTGTTTTTGTTGAGCCTCACCAGCAACTTGTGCTGTCTTTGCTTGGTTCAAGGCTGCTTCAGTCTGTAGAACCAATAATTCAGCTTTAGCTTTTTCCAACTCAATTTCTTGCAACTGTTGTTGCATTGGGTCAGGTTCAGGTTTGTAGTTGGCAAGTTTCTCTGCCAAATCCGGCATTTTTTTCAGAGCAGCAATCTGAGATAACAATAACATGAGAATATCTTGAGAGACAGTATTGCCAATTGTTTGCAGCATAAATGCCATATCAGCAGCTTTCTGGTTATCAATCTCAGCAGTACTAATATCAGTCTCTAAGTCAAACTGACCTGCTAAGTCTTCTCGGTTGATCTCAATAAATTCACTATTGGTTACTCGAATAACTTCTTTGTCAGATAGAAAATCTCCATTCATGGAAATAATCTTTGAACCAATAATAGACATACCTTTAGCCAGTCTACGTAAGATAGCCATCTCTCGCTTACTGGCAGCATCTAGTGTACCTTTAATACCAGCAGCTACATCTCCATAGCTGTTACCGCCTATGCCACCTGAGAAAGATTTTACACCTGTTAAAGCTTCTGCTTCTTGGTTCTGTAAGTTCAACATCAGCATTGCTGAATTAGGAATATCAGGGTACTTGTGCTCAATGATTCCGTTACTGGGATGTACTGATGGATTAAATTCGTAATCTCGTCCTTCCTCATAACGTCTACGGTTTAGTGGGTCAAGCATACCTTTAGCAATGCCTTGTTGTGCATTAGCACTTCTACCCAGTAAATCAATCATACCTCGGCTTACTGCTCCAATAATTTTCTGGTTATCTTCCAAAAGTTCTGCATCTGGTTCACCAAATAAATCTCGTTTGACAGGTAAGTAGGTGGTAAGCGTGAAAGGTAATTTTTTATCAGGGAATGGATTTGTTTCCAATCGAATAAGAGTATCCCCAATCCATGCAGCAACAATAGGCTCTACTTCACCTGTATCGTTAATGTCGTAAAATCCCCAGTACTCATAGACCACTACTTTTTTGCGAGTCTTGTCTTCAAACTTGAAACTGGTATCGGTGGTACTATCAAAGTTAGCTACAGCTTGAGCAGAGTTGTTATCCCAATCTACTGAGTCTAAGTTAATGTACTTACCACTTTCACGTTTGATCTCTGCTTTGTTAGTCTCATACCCAACAATAACAAACAGTGCTTTATCGAAATCACCATTACAACTTGGGTCAACATATACATTAGCAGGATTCAATACTTCTAGCGTAGGACGATTCTCTAAAATCTTCTCCACCTCCATAGGCACAACAGCAGTTTGTTGAGCCATAACAGGAGTACCTGTTTCTTTGTAGTACTCTACTGCTGCCATCAATTCAGGAGGAGACTGTAAGTAAGTTCTTGGGTCTGCCACTTCTAAATCTAAGGCTTGCTGAAGTAACTGAAGTTCTTCTTCAGACTGAACAGCGAAATAGGAGTACTCTGGCACTTCTTCAATAACTTTCGTTACTGCCCGCTTCCAACCGATACGAACAATACTAGTACCCTCATCGACAGTACTCCGAACAAAATCATCAATGAACTTGACCTTGTTGATCTTGCTATTGAACTGCCAGTTCAAGACTAATTCATTCTGCTTAGCTGCCTTAGCATCTTCAAAAGTAACAGGACTTACTTTGAATAATTTGCTAGAACTAAGGAAAGGTTCAGTCAATGCAGAGTACCGCCATTCAGCTTGTCGACGAATCAGTTTAGGCTGAATAGTTGATCTTCCTTTAACGGGACTACTCTTCTTGTTACTGGATACTCCTTGACTCATCAATGCGTTCCAACGATTGATTTTAGCCATCTGAGTATCATGATAGGAAGTAGCTGCCAACAAGTCATTCTTGAAAGTATTTACTGTTGGTTCATTCTTCCATTCGGTTAATTTTTTTGTGAGGTCAAGCATGTCCATGAGTATTCCTTAAATCAGTGTAGTGGGTATAACTGTAAAACTATCTTCTAAAGCTCCAGCGTTAGAACCATTAGTTACCCACAAGATACGATGAATGCCTGCTACTACAGGCAGATACTCATAATCGTAAATTCCAACACTAGGGTTAGTGATATTCTCACTTGGCAAGATACTCACAACTCCATCAGGAGTTTGCATCCGTAATGTAATGCTAGGAATAATTGTATCCGGTATTACAGGAACTACTATCTTAGTATCACTGTCACTTGCTGTCACAGTAAGCCGTAGTCTAACTACATTACCTAGCAGAAACTTTGCCATTGAAGTATCTCTGATTTCAAATTGATCTTTTGGGTAATGCAGGATTTAAGCTGCATTCCTACCAATGGTGGATGAATGCCTTCACCTTCGCCAAGAGCCTGTATCGGTACAAGGATAATAGCATTGCCCCAGTGAATTGGAATAGTACTTACATACTCATCAACAACCATACTGGCACTGCTACCACTGCCAGTTAGTTTCTCTTGTTGACCATAAGGGTTAACATTAACAGCAGCTACTGAAGAGGCTGAACCAAGTTTATCACCTGCTCCTGAGATTCGAACCAATAAAGAAATAACTTCTCCACCTTGACGGATAGTTTCATTAGCAAATGCTTCCTCAATTTCTACGACAGAATTGAATGCTCCATTGGAAATTATTTTACTACCAATGAAATCTGCCAGTACTTGAAGTTTGCCTTCTAAACCTTCAGAACTGCTTATAGTAATTTTCTTGCCATTACCAGAAGAAGTAACTTCTGTGAATACTACACTCCCACCAGATAGAACAAGTACAGCAGATTCTATGGTTCCATCTCCAGAGAGAACCAATGTAAATACGGGAAGAGTATCTCCTACAGTACTGGTTAAATACCCTGAGTCTCCAGAAAAAGTAGTGGTAACTATTGGAGGGGTGCTAACGTTATACGTGGTTAGGCTACCGTCACCTAAAGGTGTTACTGCCAAATTCCATACTGGATTCATAAGTAGTGGTCTAATCTCACTCATAACGATGTTTCACTTTAACTGGTACTCACAGATATTTCTGTAAGTTGGGAGGATAAAATGTAGGTATCTTGCGAGGAATGAGTTTCAGGAATGAGACCCATAATTCCAAACCCTACACCTCCATTGGCATTATCGTAAATCTGCCAACCAGCTACAACCGAACCAAGAGGAACATCAAAAGTAACATCCGATAAGAGTGATATACTCCTATCAAATGCTTCTTCCCATGATACAGCCTGACGAGTATACGCAGGACTTCCCCCAGAAATTTCTGTACCGTCTGAACCAATCAAGCCTACATACTTGAATCTGGTCTTAAGTACATTTAGTCCTTGGTTCAATACTGCAATACTCACTGGCATAATGTATCCCCTTACTGAACTGTTGTGGTCATCTGTAGTGTACCTGCTGGGATGGTATAGACAGACTGACTTACTGCATCTACCTCAGTACAAGCATAGGAGAATTGTGCAGTACCACCAGTTACTAATGTGTATCCAGCAATATAAGCTACATTTCCTCCTGCTGGGACATTGATAGTAATGTCCGTAGTGTTAGTAACTATACCATTAAATGGAGCACTCCATACTACGGCTTGACGTTGATATG
>DYMW01000062.1 GCA_020721385.1 Sulfurovum sp.
CAAAGTTCAAAAGAGTGCCTCGGCAGATATTCCAAGCAGTTTTGGTGGAGGATACATTGATATTCGTACCAAAGATACCTCAAAAGAAGATTTTATTAAGGTCTCATTGGGTAGCAAAGCCAATAGCAATACAGGTAAAACCAGTAACAATTATGCAGGAAGTAGTACCGATTGGATGGGATATGACAATGGATACAGAGCTTTAACCAATGACATTCTTAATGCGGGTCAAGTAACTGCTGGAGAGAGAATTAAATCGTTTACGCCTGAATATTTCTCTCAAGACCAATTGGTTACCTTTACCAAAGACTTTGTGGATAGAAACTACAATATCCAACAACGCGATTTACCCATGGGATTTAGTGGCTCAATGGAAGCTGCTCACACCTATGAGATTAATGATGACAACACCATCTCAGTTTTTGGAAACTATGGATACGACCAAGAACACACCTCAGTAGAAGAGAGCTTTTATGACTACGATATGGGAACGTCAGGAGTACTTCATACCAATCCAGATGAATATGGTGTCAATACAAAATCCTATTCTTCTTACTATCAAGGAGGAAGTTTTAACCTTGGATACAACTATCTTGATGTTTTAAAACTAAAATACACCAAACTCTATACACGAAATGCCCTTAAATCGACGCGTATTATTGATGGTGTTTATGGTTCCAACTATGATCAACAAACCAACTACTATTTGGATTGGGAAGAGCGGATACTCAATGTAGACCAACTTAATGGTGAGTTTGACTACGAACTCTTTAATAAAAAATCAAAAGCTGAATTTGGATTGGAGTATGCACAAGCCAACCTCTACCAACCCAACAACTTTAACTATGCCTACATTGAAGAGCAAGGGGTAACCCATATCAACAATGCAGTAAGTACTCCCCATCTTGCCAGAAGATTAAAATCTGATGATGAACTTTATGCCATGTATGCCAAAAATACCATCTCTTTAGATTGGTTGAGTGATGAGGACAGTGCAGAATTTGGTATGAATTACAGCACCAAAGATAGAATATCCCGACAAAATAGATTTAACTTACGACCAATGGGAAATGTGGACATTAACGATGCCGATTTAACCTCCGATATTGAATCTTTTTATTATGAATATGTACGAAATGACATTCCTTATGATGAGAGAGGATTTATTGTCAGTCCATCCTTTAAAGCAGCCGATTATTTTGATGCCACAGTCAATGAACTTGGTCTCCATGGTAGTCTATTCGTCAAGCCTTACGACAACATTGAAACAACCTTTGGGGTACGATTTGTTGACCTTTCACAAACCGTTTATCAGTATCAACTTGACCGTAATAATCCTGATATGACATTAAGAAATTTTATCCAAAAAATTCCAGAAGCTTTAGAGGTTACAGGATTCTATCCGAGTGCTTCTCTTAAATACAAATATGATGAAGATAACCATTTTGATATTGCAACATCCAAAACCTATATTGTTCCCGACCTTCGAGAATTTACAAGTGGAGAATATTCCCACCCCTATGATGTTGCAACGGTTTTGGGTAACCCAAATTTAAAAAATACAGACCTTTATAACCTTGATTTAAAATATTCTCACTATATCTCTGACAGTGAAAATATTAAAACGGGTATTTTCTTTAAATATTTAGACAAACCAATTGAAGATGTTATTAAACCATCCTCATCACTTCCTATCTATTCGTATGACAATGCGGATTCTGCGATACTTTATGGTATGGAAATTGATGGGCGTAAAAACTTTGATTTTTTAGGCAACAAGTATGTTAACTATTATGTATCAGGGAACTTCTCCTATACCGAATCAGAAGTAACCTTAAGACCTGAACAATTGGAAATCTACAGTACCAACCACAGACAACTTCAAGGTCTCTCTAAGACTGTTCTTAATACCACCCTTGGTTACGATAATGACAAAAGAAACATTGCTCTATCGTACAACAAAATGGGTGAAAGAATTCGTAAAATTGGAGAGATAGATGAATATGCGTATCCTGATTATTATGAATTACCACCACAAATGCTAGATCTAGTATGGCAAGAAAAATTGAATAACCTTGATACTTTTGGATTAGAGAGTGTAACCGCAAAAATGAAAATTGGTAATATCCTTGACGATGAGACCATTTGGAAACAAGGCTCAAACATAACCAAAAAGTTTAAAACGGGTCAAACCATTGGTTTTGAAATTTCATCAAAGTTTTAACATGAACAGCATAGCAAAAATTATGATTATAGGAGAAGATGAAGCACTGTTGACTATCAAACAGCTTCATCTTCTAAAAGAGGGGTTTGAGGTTATTGAACTTGACTCCATTTATAAAATAGAAAATGATCTACCTAACATCAATTTAATCATTATCAATAGTGGTTATCAAGGTATGGATGGTCTTGATATTTTAGAATATATTCGCCAAAAAGATTTTAGTATTCCTATTATCTTTTTAGGAAATAATGATTCACAACAAGAGATAGAAAAAGCTTTTTCAATAGGTGCTGATGACTATCTCTCAAAACCATTTGGTATTGTAGAACTGGTTTGTAGAATTAAGGCTATTTTAAAACGTTCTTATGGTATCAAAAAAGAGCGATTAACCAATCGAGACATCACCTTAGACTTAAACCAAAGAGTCTGCTATGTAAACGAAGAAGAAGTTGATCTTACCAAACTTGAATTTGACCTTTTAAACTTTTTTATAGAACATAAAAACAGAATTTTAGAAAGAGAGTATATCCTCTCAGAGGTCTGGGGTGACGAGGCGGAAACAAAAAAACGAACGGTAAATGTACGCATGAATCGTTTGATTAAAAAAATAGACCCAAACAACACCAAAGCATATTTTACAGCCATTCGTGGAATTGGGTATCGGTTTGACTAATATCTTAATTATTGAAATTTAAATTGATTGACAAGTTCTTTAAGCCCCAAGTCTACTTGAACTTTGGGTAAAAAAGATGGCTCATCTTCTAAATCAATTTCCACAAAATCAACATCGTCACTTCTTAAATTTTCTCGAATTTTGGCTTTAACCTGATAGAGCGATGAAATTTCATCAACCAAAATATGTTGAATCTTTGGAACATTCGCAATAAAAATTTTACCCTCGGCAAAAGGGACAATGTCCTCTTTTTTTAACCCACGATTATTAGCAACCGATTGAATAAAATTTTCATACGTTGGCTTAAGTAAATTTTCAGTCATGTATTTTCTATTCTCTTCATCAATCTTTTCAAACATAGAGATAGGTTTTTTAAACTTTCCAGCCGCCATAAAATCCTCTTCAACGCCCACTGTTTTTGCCAATTGACCAAAATTATAATGAGGCATAATTACCCCAATAGAACCCACAATGGCATTTTTATTGGCAATCAAAGGTTTAATTGATGAAGCAATATAGTACCCTCCACTCGCCGCTATGGAATCTACATACATGGTAATGGGCATCTCTTTTTGAAATGCTTTTAAATACTCAGAAAGCTCTTCACTTGCGGTTGGTGAGCCTCCTGGTGAACCCATAATAAAGAGTACCGATTTGTAGGTTTCATCCTCTTTTATTTCATCCATTCTCTCCATAATGGTCGTAGTAAACTCTTCGGTCACCTCTTGGTTATACCGAACAACAGCCACTTTGTTTTCTGACAAACTCTCCTCACCAAAAGCACCCGTTTTATAAAAAAAGCTTCCAATAAAAATGATTTCAGCAACCAAAATAATTCCAATAATCCAAGCCTTTAAATTTGAAATAAATATTTGCTTCTTAAGTGCTTTAATTTCATAATCTTTAACATCTTCCAATAATAATCCTTTTCACAAAAAGTCAATCCAATAACTTTTTGAAATTATATTGACTTCTGATTAAAAGCAAATAGAAAAAAGGCTTTTAACACTTAAGATTGTTCTTGAATATAGGCAATCACTTGTAATGCAGCTACCGCACCATCTCCCGCAGCCGAAACAACCTGTTTTGGTGCTTGAATACGCATATCACCAGCAGCAAAAAGACCCTCAACAGAAGTCTTCATGCTCAAATCAACAATCACTTGACCCCAATCATTCATGGCACAGATAAACTCACCCTTTTCATCTTTTAAAACAGAGTTGTTCACATTGTGACCAACAAATACAAAAAGACCTGTATTGTCCATGTGGGTAATTTCACCATTATTGTTTTTGATATTCACACCAGTTACACCCATTACATTCCCCACCACTTCATCAATAAAAGAGTTGGTTACCAAATGAATGTTCTCTTTTCTCATTACTCTTTCAATGGTAGGAGGAGCCGCTCTAAACTCTTCTCTTCGATGTACCACATAAACATCTGAACAGATATTTGAAAGGTAAAAAGCCTCTTCTAAAGCGGTATCACCACCACCTAAAACTGTTACAGGTTTGTTTTTATAGAAAAAACCATCACACGTTGCACAGGTAGAGACTCCTTTTCCAAAAAACGCATCTTCACCTTTGAATCCTGCCCTTTTTGGGGTACTTCCTGTACAGACAATAACCGTCATGGCTTCAACGCTCTCTCCACCTTCAAGTGTAATGGTAAAGTGTTCTCCTGTTTTAGCCACACGCTCTACTTTTTTCATTTCATGCTTAAGACCAAAATAAAAACACTGCTTTTGCCATGTATCCATAAAATCCATCCCTGTTTTGTCATGCTCAAAAAAACCTGGATAATTTTCTATTTCACTGCTTTGCGTAATCTGTCCACCAGGCATTCCCATCTCAAAAAGTGTTACATTTTTAAGTCCACCACGTGTCGCATAAAGTCCAGCTGTAAGCCCAGCAGGACCTCCACCAATAATTGCACAATTTAACATCGTTATATTCCTTAGAATTAAATTTTTATGAAAACAATATTTGGTTTTAATAGTATTTTTATAAAGATTTTTTAGAGAGAAGAACCTATTTATTATAGGTATTCCCACGCAAAAACGTGGGAACAAAGTAAATAAAATTATGCCAATTGTGCGTTAATTCTGTTAGCAAATACATTTTTAGACGCTGCACCTACCATTTGGTCTACAAGCTCACCATCTTTGAAGAAAAGAATTGCTGGAATTGATCGGATACCATACTTAACAGCAATATCTTGTTGCTCATCTGTATTTACTTTACAAATGGTAGCTTTTCCCTTAAAATCTTCTGCCAACTCTTCTACTACTGGAGCAATCATTCTACAAGGTCCACACCATGGAGCCCAAAAGTCTACCATTGTTACACCTTCTGCGATTGTTGCATCGAAATTGTCGTTTGTTAATTCAATATATTTTGCCATATTGTTTTGTCCTTTTATTAATTTGGTTAATGCCGTAATTATACATCAACTTTTTTAAACCTAAATTATCGAATTGATAGTTTAAAGTAATTGATTTATAACTTATCTTCTACCATTTGTCAAGCCTAATCCAAAGAAATTTCGGGATATTGATCGGAACGACTCCCTTTTACAACTTTGGTTGCTTTACCTTTGACGGTATAGACAAACGATATTTTAGCTCTTGCAGTCTGATTTGCATTGGCTCGATGCAGCAACTTACAATGAAAAAGCACCACATCACCCTGCTCCAAATTCCTACTCTGTTTTGTTTCTATAAGTGACATATTAAGTGGATGGTCAAGGGTAAAATACTCTTTCTCTCCAAATTGTTCCTGTAAAAATTGCATTTTATGACTACCAGGAATAAATTCTAAAACCCCATTGTCACAATTCTCTTCATCCAAAGCCAACCAGATGCTCACCAAATTGTTATCAGAAAAAGACCAATATCGTCTGTCTTGATGCCAAGAGGTCTCGGTACTGCTGTACGGCATTTTGGTCATAATCGAATTATGATGTGCCAAGGTAATCACCACCTCATCTCTTAAAACCTGTTTGAGTATGGGGCGTATCGTTTGATTCTCCATCCAATTTTTAAATAAGATGTCACGATGATAAACTTGTCTAAGTCGTCGTACCGTTACCGTACTCTCTTTTTGTATGCTGTTATAATCAGCCACCTCCGTACGATACGCTTGTGATTTAAAACCATAATCAAACTCTGTTTCGATGGGTTCTATTCTATGTTTCAAATGGGCTTTTGCCACATCCAATATGGCTGAACACGTTGCAACATCAGCAAATTTTTTTAGTACTAAAAAACCATTGGCATCAAATTCATCTAACTGCTCTTGAGTCAATTCCATAAGCAATCCTTTATTTATTAATAGGTTAATATTATAGCTTTAATAAAACCATTTCACACCAAATTGTGTTCGCATTTTCTCTTGATTATCATATTCCACAAACACAGACAAATTATCTTTGACTGTATATTGAGCATTTAAAAGAACCACTTGTTGCTCTTGATGATTTTCCATATCCTGCTCATACCCCAAACTTCCTGTTACCCTTAAGCGGTTCAAGTTGGCATAGACGCCCATATTGGGCATATATCTATAATGTGCATCATCACTGTGTAAAGAGAAATTCATCATAGAGTAATAGTGAATAAAATGATTAAGCTCCCATGCCAAACCAATACCACCTTGGGTAAAATAGTCTCTATCTTCATTTTTATTCACACCCACTTGTACGCTCCAAGAGAAAGGATTTTCACTCTCAAAAGGCATCTGTTGGCTCTTTAATCGTTGAATCCGTATCAGGTCACATTTTTTTAGATAGAGTTTGGTGTTATCCGTTGAAATTTGGGTATCCAAAACCACCAATTCATCTCCATTAAAATGATTATACCCTTGCTTTTCAATAGCAAAAGGAGCAAAATGCAAAGAGGGAAAAACTTTACCATCTTGATGTCTTGTACTTAACCCCACAAAACTGGCTTTATTACTCTGGGTTATGGGTGGTTTCTGCTCTATCTCTTTATGCTTAATTTGACTCATGGGCAATTTAAAACGATTTAAAATCAAAGCGTTACTTAGCTGTTCCTCTTTTTTATCAATGGGTTTCTCTTTGTTATTAAACCTATAATGACGATAGAGTAAGATAAAATCCAAAATAGCACTTTGCTGATTTACATCAAGGCTTTGATAAGAAATAGGTATTTCACTCAACCCTTTTTCAATCATTAAATTTACCACTTTTTTTTCTAAAGTTGAAAGCTCTTTATAACGCGAATAGAGTTTTTGTTGGGTTGAAGGAATGTAGACTATTTTATCAATAATACCTTGGCTATTTTGAGTATCAAACTCTTTTAATGTATAAAACGTTTCAATCGGAGCATACCACACAGTTGCGTGTTCAATGATTGGTTTTTTATACATCAACTCTAAAAACTCTGAGACTTTGTAGCCACAGTTACGATTAAAAAAATAGTATTGAAACTTTTTACCCATCAACTCCCAAGCATGGAACAAAAAAAGTTGCTTTTGCTCCTCGGTTAAACGAAGACGATATTCCCACATCTCCCTAAACTCTTGATTGGAATAGGTTATGTCTTGATTGTAATAATATTGGTCGGAGTAAGAGGCATCATAACCCCCTGTTACACCTTTAACCATATAATCAAACATCGTATAATCAGGAGGCAACAATGCTCCATAACTGATACTCGTATCAAATAAATTTTCATTTTCATTGTTCGATTGATTGATTTTAATAAAAGAGTGTCCAAAAGCAGACGCAGGATTTCCCAAATAACCACTCACAAAAACCACACTAATGGAATCGGTATGCTTTAAAAGTTTCCATTTTTTCAGATTGGAGCAGTGTTCATTAATAAGATGATAATCCTTTAATTTAATCTGTTGTGAGAGCCAAAAATAACGTGCAGGGTAACGGCATTGTGCGTGTTGATTGCTTTTATTGGCATCTTTAGAAAAAGATTCGTTATAGGCTTCTAAGGTTTTCATCAACTCCTTTTTAGGCGACCAACGTCCATCTTTGTCTAAAAAAAAGTTTGTGTCGGTAATGGAACTCTGCTTTTCATGCTCATTATAATGTAATAATTTTAACCATGTAGGATGATGCGAAAGACGTTCCATCTCATAAATACTTAATGTTGAAGCATCTATGAGAATGGTGAAAAATAGAAATAAATAGAACTTAGAGCGTAACAATATTATAGAGTTTTTCTACTTTATTGGCTTTGTTCAACCCTGCATAGTCGTTACTCGCAACCACCTTTGCAAACTCTGCTCTGATCACCGATATATCTTTATGACTCATCGATACCAACGTATCAACATATTTGCCTTCACCCATTGCAATTTCTACCTCTAAATTATCATAACTTTTACTGATAAATTTTGCCATTTTTGCTCGATCACCTTCACACGTTGCAGGTGAAGAGATATTTGAAATAACTGCCGTGGTTCCTAAATCCCAAATAATATTGGATATGATTGCCGCAACAGGGGTATGTGTAAAAATCATTCCACCCAATCCACACTCTTGATAAATATCTCCAAAGGTGCGCCCTCCACTTGCTTCTGCTTGTGAGGTGAATGCCAATGTTGTAGCCATGAGAACCAATGATAATTTTAATTTTTTCATGTTAATCCTTGTTTTGTTATTAGTTAAAAACACATTATACTTCACAAAACTAAACCAAGGCTTAAATACAACCTTCTTACATCGTCACATTTTCCAAAAACTCCACGTCCCCCCAACGAATTACAATCAAATCAATAGAAAAGACCATATCAAGATTTTTGG
>DYMW01000063.1 GCA_020721385.1 Sulfurovum sp.
CGTCTAATCTTCTTTGTGCAGCATTTCTTATTCGAGTAAGAGAGTCTGCAATTATGTCTGTCATCATCTTTTACTTCTCCTTACCAGCTTGATTTTTTCATACCAGGGATTAACCCCTCGTTAGCCATTTTTCTTAAACAAATTCTGCAAAGACCGAAATCTCGGTATACAGAGTGTGGTCTACCACAAATACTACATCTTGTATATGCTTGTGTACTAAACTTAGCAGCTCTTTGCTGTTTAGCAATCATTGATTTTTTAGCCATTAATTTTTCCCTTTAGCAAAAGGCATACCCAACTTCTCTAAAAGTGTGAATGCTTCTTTGTCATTTTCAGTACTGGTTACAATTGTAATGTTCATACCGTGAGTTTTAATAATTTTATCATAAACAACTTCAGGAAACATCAATTGCTCTTCAAGACCAAAGTTATAGTTACCACGTCCATCAAACCCTTTTCTAGGTGTTCCTCTAAAATCTTTTACTCTTGGCAATGCAATTGAAACAAGTTTATCAAAGAAATTATACATACTGGCACCTCTAAGTGTTACTTTAATACCACTTGGAGCTCCTTCTCTTGCTTTAAAACCAGCAACTGATTTTTTAGCCATTGTAATAATTGCTTTTTGACCTGTAATTGCAGAAATGGTATCTGCCATATTTTGAATAAGTTTGTTGTCCTTACCCTCTTCACCAGCACCAACAGAGATAACTATCTTCTCAAGCTTAGGTGTCTGCATTACATTTTTAATCCCTAACTCTTCACGAAGAGCAGGTGTAATGTCATTGTACTTTTGCTTCATTCTACTCATAGGATTACGCCTCTACTTTTTTTACATTAGAAATATGAATAGGCATCTCTTTAGCTTGGAAACCACCATCCTTATTTTCTTCGCTTGGCTTTACAGCTTTTTTTGCAAGTTTACAACCTGCAACGATTACAGCATCTTGCTTTGTTAATACTTTAAGTACTTTAGCAGTTTTACCTTTATCATCACCAGCAATAATCAATACTTGATCACCTTTTTTAATTTTAAACTTTTTGTTTGCCATTACCATACCTCCGGTGCCAATGATACGATTTTCATAAATCCTGCATATCTAGCTTCACGAGCTACAGGACCAAAAATACGTGTTCCAACAGGGTTCTTCTTGTCGTCGATAATTACTGCTGCATTATCATCAAATCTAATAAGAGAACCATTCTCTCTTTGAATCTCTTTGTGTGTTCTTACAACAACAGCTTTAACTACTTTACCTTTTTTAACTTTACCTGTAGGTAAAGCCTTTTTTACAGAGGCAATAATAACATCACCTACTGAAGCGTATCTTCTCTTAGATCCACCAAGAACTTTGATACACATAATCTCTTTAGCACCACTGTTATCAGCAACATTTAATCTTGTAAAACTTTGGATCATTATTCTTCTCCTACTTTTACAATTTCAAGAAGTCTGAAGCTTTTTGTTTTTGATAATGGTCTACATTCAATAGCAGAAACAACATCTCCAACTTTAACTACATTTTTTTCATCATGGATAAGATATTTTTTAAATCTCTTAACAGTTTTGTGATATCGTGGGTGAAGAACTTTTCTTTCAACTACAACAGTAGCTGTTTTCTCCCCTGCTATTTTAATCACAGTACCGGTTATTTGTCTTTTTGGCATACGCTAACCCCTTACTTTGACTGAGCAGCTGTGATAGCTGTTTTTATTCTAGCGAGATCTTTCTTCGCTACTCTTAACTCACTAGTATTAGTAAGTTGCATTGTTTTTTGCTTTGCATTAAGTGTAAAGATTTCAAGCTTTTTCTCTTTTAACATTGCTGTTAACTCTTCAACACTTTTAGTTTGAATATCAATATATTTCATTACTATCCTTTGCAATGATAATTTTACATTTGAATGGTAATTTATGAAGGGCTAGCGTTAATGCTTCTCTTGCAAGTTCTTCACTCACACCTGCCAATTCAAATATGATTCTACCTGGCTTGATATTCATTACCCACTCTTCAACACTACCTTTACCTTTACCCATTCTGGTCTCAAGAGGCTTTTTTGTTAAAGGTTTATCAGGGAAAACTCTAATCCAAGATTTTCCTGTTCTTTTAAGATGTCTAGTCATTGTAATTCTGGCTGATTCAATTTGTCTTGAATTGATTCTACCAGCTGATGTAGCTTTTAGTGCAAACTCACCAAATTCAATCTTGTTACCTCTGAAAGATTGTCCACGATTACGACCTTTCATTACTTTTCTGAATTTTGTTCTTTTAGGCATCAACATAACTATTCACCTCTTTTTCTAGGTGGTCTTCTATTACCACTCTTTTTTTCTTCTTTTGGCTCAGCTTGGATACCTTTCGCAAGTACTTCACCTTTGAAAATCCATACTTTAATACCAATAATTCCATAAGTTGTATTTGCTTCTGCAAAACCATAATCAATTTTAGCTCTAAGTGTATGCAAAGGAACTCTTCCTTCTAAATACCACTCGGTTCTAGCCATCTCAGCACCACTAAGTCTACCAGATACAGAAACTTTAATTCCTTTTGCACCTGACTTTAATGCACCTTGAATAACTTTTTTCATTGCACGTCTAAATACAACACGTCTTTCAAGTTGAGTTGCTACGTTTTCAGCAGCTAATTGTGCTGAAGCTTGAGCTTTTTTCTCTTCTTTAATATTGATTGAAATTTCTTTATTAAACATAGTGTTCAAAGTAGTTTTCAAATTTTCAATATCTGCACCTTTTTTACCAATAATGATACCAGGTCTAGCAGTTACGATAGTAATTCTTACTTTTTTTGCCGTTCTTTCAATAATAATATTAGATACACCCGCATAGAAAAGCTCTTTTTTAAGATACTTTCTAAGTTGATAATCTTCAGCAATAAACGCTGCTGTTCTCTCTTTTTTGGGAAACCATCTTGATTCCCAGTTTCTATTGATTCCAAGTCTCAGACCAATAGGATTTACTTTTTGACCCATATTATGCCTCCTCTGCTTTGCTTACTTCTACCATGATGTGTGCCGTAGGCTTTAAGATTCTGCTTGCAGTTCCTCTAGCTCTTGGTCTAAATCTTTTCATCATAGCTGCTTTATCTACTCTACAAGAAGAGATTACCACTTCTTCTGGTTCAAAATCACCATTCGCTACTGCAGATGCAATAACTTTAGCAATGATTCTAGCTGCTTTGTTAGGCATAAACTCTAATGATGCAAGTGCCAATTCAGCGTTCATACCTTGAACTTCTCTTGCAATCATTCTTGCTTTATCAGGTGCAATACGTGTATATTTTAATAATGCTTTACTCATAATATCACCTTACCCTTTTCTCTGAACAGAACCTTTATGGCCCTTAAATGTTCTAGTTGGTGCAAATTCACCAAGTTTATAACCAACATGGTTTTCTGTAACAAATACAGGGATAAATTGTCTGCCGTTGTGGACGTTGATAGTTAAACCAATGAACTCAGGGAAGATAACTGATCTTCTTGACCAAGTTTTAATAGGTTTATGTGAACCTTCTTCTTTCGCCTTAAGAACTTTTTTCTTTAGGTGATCGTCTATGAATGGACCTTTTTTAGTTGATCTTGCCATCTTAACCCCTTACTTCTTTCTCTTAGAGATAATTAATTTATCACTAGCTTTTTTCTTACGAGTCTTATAACCTTTAGTAGGCATACCCCATGGAGTCACTGGATGACGACCTGAGTTTGTTTTACCTTCACCACCACCATGTGGGTGATCAACTGGGTTCATTGCAGAACCTCTGGTTTGTGGTCTAATACCTAAGTGACGTGTACGTCCAGCTTTACCGATTACAACATTTGCCCAATCTTCGTTACCAACAGTACCAACGGTTGCCAAACACTCACCAAGAACATATCTCATCTCACCAGATGGAAGTCTAAGTGAAACGTATTTACCATCTCTACCCATAATTTGTGCATAACCACCAGCTGAACGAGCAATTTGACCACCATGCCCTGGACTTAATTCAATATTATGAACCAATGTACCAACAGGAATAGCTTTAAGTTTCATTGCATTACCAGTTTTAATATCAAGACCAGACTCAGCTGACATGATTTTATCACCTACATTCAAACCTTTTGGTTGAAGAACATATCTTCTATCACCATCAACATATTTAACAAGACAAATTCTACAATTTCTGTATGGATCGTACTCAACAGTAGCTACTGTTCCTTCGATTCCGAATTTATTTCTTTTAAAATCAATAATTCTATATAGTTTTTTAGCTCCACCCTCTTTGTGACGAGATGTGATTCTACCATTGCTATTTCTACCTGCACTTCTTGGAAGTTTAATAAGAAGACTTCTAACACTTGCTTTAGCAGTAATGTCACCACTGTCAAGGTTTGTCAAATAACGACGGCTTGGTGTGGTTGGTTTATATGTTTTAATTGCCATTTACTTCCCCTATACTGCTAAGCTATCAATTTTTGCATCTTCTGGTAAAAATACATAAAACTTTTTCAAGTCTGCTCTTTTACCTTCGACACCTTTAAATCTTTTTACTTTACCGTTAACTCTCATTGAATTCACTCTCAATGGTTTAACACCAAAATACTCTTTGAAAACTGCTTTTAAACTATTTTTAGTCATTCTTGGGCTAGTTTGAACAACGATCACACCATCTTCTTGCAATGCAAGAGTTTTCTCTGTGTACATAATTGCTTTAATATCTGTAATATCTGCCATCTTAGCTCTCTTTCGTCAATTTTTCCCATACAGCTTTTTCAATCACTACAGAGTGATAAGCAGCTGCAAGGTAAGCATTTAATTCGTTTGCTTCAACTAGGTAGGCATTTTGAATGTTTCTAAATGCAAGGAATGATTGATCATCAATTAATTCTTTAACGATTAATACATCTCTTTGCCCCAGACCATTAACAAATGCTTGTGCATCTTTAGTTTTACCAGATTTAATGGTAACATTTTCCATAACAAAAAGTTTTTCATTCGCAGCCAATTCAGCCAATGCATGATAAAGTGCCAATTTTTTTTGTTTTTTGTTTACTTTTTGGTTATAGTTTCTATTGGTCGAAGGACCAAATGCAACACCACCACCAACAAATACTGGAGATGTAATTGAACCTGCTCTTGCACGTCCTCCACCTTTTTGCGCCCATGGCTTTTTACCACCACCACTTACCATTGCACGCGTTTTAGTTTGTGCTGTATTTGCTCTAAGTCCAGCTGCATAGGCTTTACAATATAAGTAAAGATTATGTGGATGAACTTCTAAAAACGCTTGTGGAAGGTCTGTTGTTTTAATTACTGTTGTACTCATTATTTAACAATCCTTACCAATCCTCTAGCACCATTGTGACCAGGGATTGAACCTTTTAATACTAAAATTCCATTTTCAGTATCGAATGACATTACATCATTTTTAACTGTAACTTGAGTGTTTCCGTACTGTCCAGGCATTTTCTTACCTTTTTGTACACGACCTGGCCACTCAGCATTACCAATTGAACCGATTCTTCTACCAAATCTGTGTCCATGTTCTGCTGGTCCACCTGAAAAACCATGACGTTTCATACCACCTGAAAAACCACGACCTTTAGTGTCTAATGAAGTTTTAACAACAACAGCAGAACTCAATGTTTCTGTGCTGTAATCACCCGCTTCGGTACCTTCGGCAACCGTAATGGTCATAAACTTATTAAACTCTTTGTCAATACCGTATTTAGCTTGTTGCCCTTCGATACTTTTGTTGAATTTTTTGTTGCTGTGGTAAGCTACAATTGCTTTTCCATCTTCACGAACTTCACATACTTTAGTTTCGATAACTTTTATAAGTGTTACAGGGATACTTGGTACACCAACTGTTCTACTCATACCAATTTTTTCAATAATAAATTCCATCTATCTACTCCTACTTATCCATTGATCTGATTTCAACATCAACTTCTGGTGCAAGATCGAGTTTCATAAGTGAATCGATCGTGTCTGAAGTGGCTGAAACAATATCAATCATTCTTCCATGAATTCTAATCTCAAACTGCTCACGTGAATCTTTGTTTACGTGTGGCGATTTAAGAACGGTGTATTTTTTAATCTTAGTTGGCATCGGTACCGGGCCAATAAGTTCTGCACCTGTTCGTCTAACAGCTTCTACAATCGAAGCAACTGATCTGTCTAAAACACGATGATCATAAGCTTTAAGCTTAAGTCTAATTTTTTCCATTTATTTTACCTTATAAAGAACTCGTTAGTATACCTCATGGGCTTCCTAACTAAAATTTGGAATGCAATTATACAGTCTATAGCTTTTATCACATATAATATTTATACTAAATTTGCTACAATCTTTAAAATTATTTCCTTTTATAAAGGAAAAGGATGAAACCATGAAATTACTCGAATATTTTTATGAACGAAACAATGACCTCGGATTTTTCCATCAACGTAAATTTAACATACCAAATGATGACAAAGTACATATTTATGGGTCTCCAGGAGGTGGAAAAAGCTTTTTAGTACTTGATTATATGATGACTTTTAATACTCAAGAAATACTCTATATAGACTTTAATGACCCTAAACTTTATTTTATTCATATCTCAGTAGAGGAGCTTAATCGCTTTATTGTAGAAAATAAAATTAAAATACTTATTTTAGACCATTATGAACATTCTTACTTTAAGAGACTACCATCATCAAATAGATTGATTATAGTAAGTGATATTATGAATGATTATGATGAAGATTTTCAAACCCTTGAAGTTCCTCTTTTAGACTATGAAGAGTTCTTTTCTTTTCAAAAAAAAGGAAATGAAACACAAATTTTTAATCTTTTTTTTAAACAAGGTACACTTCCCGCACTTGCTGTTACTCATTATCTAAAAGAAGAAGTGTTTCAAAATTTTTTAAAAAACCATTTTTCAGAATCGGAAATTAAACTACTTTGTGTACTTGCTTACTTTAATGGTAAAACAGTAACCACGTTTCAACTCTACACCTATGCCAAAGAGCGTTATAAAATCTCAAAAGACCAAATTTATAAACAAATCAAACAATTTCAAACTCAAAAAGTCATTCATTTTATAGAAGACACCCTCAACCTAACGACTAAAAAATTACTGTTCTACGATTTTGCTTTAGCAAAACATCTTTCACTTAATCAATCATTCTTTATACAGTTTGACACCATGTTGGCACTCTCTTTAATTAAACACAACATTCACTTTAAAACTTTTGGACAAAGTGCTTACCTTACGGAAAAAAATATTTTGAT
Organism: Sulfurovum sp.; assembly: GCA_020721385.1. Classification (GTDB taxonomy): domain Bacteria; phylum Campylobacterota; class Campylobacteria; order Campylobacterales; family Sulfurovaceae; genus UBA1140. Next base: position 7,274 of record DYMW01000063.1, read on the forward strand.
TTACCCTGCTCCATTTGAGAATGAAGAGAATTTCTTAAAAAAAGCCTACAACAGATTGTCTCATTTTCAACAAGCCAATATTGTGAAAATATCTATCGTAACAATTAATACACATTATAAATTTAAGATTGAGAATATTGAATTTGAGGCATTACCCTTTTATGAGTGGGTAGTGATAAACGATGAAAATTAATACCCCTTTCAGATACCTACGGCACACAGCAAAGGTAGGTGGGCTGCTATGTTCCCATCCTGACCCGTTGTCCACCAATGCCATTGCATAGGTCTAAAAGAGGCAAGGGAATAATAACTGAAGATAACTTAAAATAGCTTAAATTTATTCTATTTTAAAAATAATTGGTTATAATTCTTTTCTTCAAATATAGAGAGGTGGCCGAGTGGTCGAAGGCGCACGACTGGAACTCGTGTATGGGGCAACTCATCGAGGGTTCGAATCCCTTCCTCTCTGCCATACAATCACATAAAATCCTTTTAAATAACTAAATTATTGTACCTGCTTATTATTTTCATAACGTCTAAAAAGTAATCGTTTCCCTTTTTTATCATATTGTATGTATTGACCATGTAGCATATTATTATAATAGTGTTTTTCCATCTGTAATTGACCATTTTGAAAAAAAACCGTCTCGACACCATGCTTTTGTCCATTTCTGTAGTGTGTTTCACGTCTTAAATCACCATTAGTATAATTAACCAACTCAACACCATCTTTTTTATCGTTTTTATATTCACAACTCCACTCTAAAATATTATGGGTGTTGTACCATCTTTGCACTCCACTCTTTAATCCATTCATATAGTTACTTTCCCATTCAATGGAACCATCTTGATAAAACTCAATTGAAACACCCTCTTTTTTACCATTTAAATAATAGGTTTTTGTTTTCAACATTTTATTTTTATAAAAAGTTTCTTTAACCAAAGGTTGTAAAGAAATGGCATGGGTATTTGTATCTATAAAAAAATTTTTACTCACAATGACCATTGCCATTATTATAAAAATAATGGTAAAACCAATGAGAAATTTTTGAAATAAAATAGAAGAAAAATTAAGTTTTTTTAGATTTAAGATACTATTCATCCATAAACTTTAACACAAAGAAACTTTATTTTTTATTAAAA
>DYMW01000064.1 GCA_020721385.1 Sulfurovum sp.
TTATACATATTTACACTATTCTCATTTATTGGTGTGGTGGGAATTTTAATTTATAACATGAGAGTAAAAAAAGAAAACATCTAAAAATCTGTTGATTACTACTTGTAATCAACAGATAAATTTGCTATAATTTCGACCTCAACAATTAATGTTGCACTCATAGCTCAGCTGGATAGAGCATCGGTTTGCGGTACCGACGGTCGGGAGTTCGAATCTCTCTGAGTGTACCACTCTTTTTTAAAACTGCTTCTCCAAAAATGGAATAATTTGTTTTTTACGACTCATTACTTTTGCAAGCCAAGCTTGTTGATTTTCTAATTTTACTTCAAATGCATTTTCAACTTTTTCAATATCGTCACTAAGTACCAACAGTTGCGAACCTTCTAACATAATATCGGTTAAGAGTAAAAGCACAGAGTGTCTTTCTCCTTCAATTTTGAGTTCTTTCATGGCTTCAAAAAGTTCTTCTTTCATGGTATCAAAAACATTTAAGTCCACCACTTCAAGTTGTCCAATACCAATTTTTTCTCCACCCATATTAAAGTCTTTGAAATCTCTAAGTACCAGTTCTCTTTTGGTGGCATTGAGTACGTCTGATTTAACAATAAACATCTCCATGCCTACCGCTTTATAATCTTCGATTCCTGCAATTTTTGCCAACTCTTTACATGCTTTGGTATCCTCTTTGGTGCAAGTTGGTGATTTAAAAATAACGGTATCACTTAAAATGGCACACATCATCATGCCTGCAAGGTCTTTAGGAATTTCTATATTGTAGTAATCAAACATCTGTTTTACAATGGTGTTTGAGCATCCCACAGGACGTACCCACATTTCAAGAGGTGTGGTTGTTTTTAAATCTCCCAATTTATGGTGGTCAACAATTCCTAAGATGGTGGCTTTAGCAATATCTTCAGGGCTTTGTGAACTCTCCATAAAGTCAATAAGATAAACATTTTCATCCGCATAGTTGGTTTTTAAAAGTGGTTTTTCATATCCAAATTTGTTTAAAATAAATGTTGTTTCAGGATTAATTTCACCTTGTCTTGAAGGAATGGTATCTTCACCCAGTTGATTTTTAAGATACGATAGTGAGATGGCTCCAACAATAGAGTCGGAATCAGGTGTGGTATGTCCAAATACATAAGTTGACATGGGCTAATCCTTTGATATTTTTTTTGAGATTATAACCACCCCTAACTTTTCAATAACTTTTAAACTCTCGATAGACAAAGCTTGAAATGATTATGATGATAAAAATAGTACCCCCTCCAACAAGATAGAGTACATAAGAAGAGGCGTTTTCTCCAAATAGGTAGCCCAACATTAACATGGCAAAATTCCATACTGCATTGGATACAAATATAAGAGGAAGAAACCAGCGTAACTCCATTTTTGCCATACCTGCAGGAAGGGAGATATATTGTCCTAATCCAAAGGTGAGGGGGGCTAAAAGTACAGAGAGTCGTCCATATTTGTTAAAAAACTTTTTTATTTTATAGATTTTGTTTTCGGAGACAAAACGTTTTGAGATGTAGTTTGCTAAATGATAATTAATGGTAGCACCAACCGTGGTTCCTAAAGCAGTAATCAAAACAACGGTTGAGATGTCAAATTTTCCTTGTGATGCCAAATATCCAGCAGGGAGTAAAATAAGTTGTGTAGGAAGAGGAATAAACGTACCTACAATGACCATATAGAAGAAAAATCCCAGATATCCCATCTCAAAAATAACATCAATAAGTATATTTAACAAAGAATGCATCCTCATATTTAAAATTATTTTTATTTATAAATAATAGTTTTAAAAGTTAAAAGTGTTTTAATAAAAAAATTCGATTAATCTAATTTAAACGCGAATTATACTAAAATTATCCGATACAATTATAGTACTATAAAACTTTGGAGAAATTATGAAAATATTATTAATAAACAATAATCCAGTAGTCTCAAGACTCACCGCATTAAGTGCAAGAAAAGAAGAAGTTGAAGTTGATGAAATTCAAGAAGTCACGGAATTAAAACATAATGAATATGATCTTGTCTTTGTTGACTCAGATTCCTTAACAAAAGACGTGAGTGATGTGATGAAAGAGAGTTTAAAGGTTAAAAAGAGTGTTCTTTTTTATGCCCATGACGATGATGAGATTACAGATCCATTTGATTTACGCATTTTAAAACCTTTTTTACCTTCAGAAGTTTCAGCTGTACTTAGAAGTGTAGAAGAAGAGGATGAAGAGGAGTTGTTAGAAGAAGACAATAGTGTTGCTGAGAGTCATTTTAATATTTTAGAAGAAGCAAAGAACATACCAAGAGAAGAACTTTTTTCTTTAGATGATGATATTATAGAGAAGAAAAAAGAGGAAGTTGTAGTTATGCCAGAAAAAATAGAGAGTTTTGATTTAAAGTTGGAAGAGACACCTCCTTTGGTAGAAGAGCTTATCGTTAATGTTGATAATGTTGAAAATGTAACCAAAGAGGTTGCATTTTCAGCAAATGACACCATGTTTGAGCTTGATTTAAGTGAAGATAAACAAGAAGAGACGCCATTACCTATTGTAGAGAATACAGAGGTAGAGACGCAAGAAATTACAGAAGAATTTATACCTGAATCTGAGCATGAAGATAAAAGTGAAGATGAAGTACTTTTTGTATTGGATAATGAGATAGGCAATGAGGTAACAGAGAAGACAAAAAGTGATGATTTTTTAAGTGACGGTGTTTTAGATTTTGATGATGAGAGTGAAGACGAAGTTGATTTGTCAGATAAAAAATCAGTAGAAACACCTCAGCCTCAAGAGAAAAGACAAGTATTGGACATGAATGAGTTGGCGAATATTAAAGAGCTACTTAATGGTGCAACCATGGAAGAGATAGAGGAAGAGGCAAAAGAGGATGATGTTAGGTTAGAAGATTTAATGGATTCTAATGCTTTGTTAGAGAAGAAAAATAAAAATAAAAAAATAAAAAATATTCCAGAGATGGATTCTGAATTTTTCATTGATACTTTGGCATCGTTGAGAACGGAAAGTTTACGAGAACTTTTAGCAGGAGCTACGGTACATATTAGTATTAAATTCCCAAAAGCAAAGTAATGAAAGGTGCCATTTTAGTACTCTCAGGACCTAGTGGAGCTGGAAAAAGTACCATTATTCACCATGCAAGTTCAAAAATTGGTGAGTATTATTTTTCAATTTCAACGACGACCCGTCAGCCACGAGCAGGTGAAGAGCATGGTGTGGATTATTATTTTGTAACGCATAGCGAATTTGAAGAAGGTATTAAAGCAGGAGAGTTTTTAGAATATGCTACCGTGCATGGTAACTATTATGGAACCTCTCTAAAGCCTGTACATAAAGCTTTAGAAGAGGGAAAGTTGGTTATTTTTGATATTGATGTTCAAGGACACCGTTTGGTTCGTGCTAAAATGGGTGATTATGTTACTTCAGCATTTATTACACCACCGACATTAAGCGAACTCAAAAAGCGTCTCTATGCCCGTTCAACGGATGATACTTCTATTATAGAACGTCGTATTGAAAATGCGAAAGTGGAGATTAATGCCGTAGGTGAATTTGATTTTGTGATTATTAACGATACGGTAGAGTTGGCATCAGAGCAGTTTGCAACCATTGCAAATGCTGCGAGATTGAAACAGAGTCGTGAAGAATTGGAAAATTTGATACTTCATTGGAAAAATTAACCTAAATTGAGTATAATCTTGAATCAAATCTCTAAAAATCAATAGAGAAACACACTCAAAGGAACAACATGGGAATGCCAAGTATGCCAGAATTACTCGTTATCTTAGCGATAGTAGTACTTCTTTTTGGAGCCAAAAAAATACCAGATCTTGCAAAAGGTGTCGGTAAGGGAATTAAAGACTTTAAAAAAGCCATTAAAGATGATGAGACCGTTGCTGCTGATGCACACGATGATGTCAAAGAGTTAAAAGCCGATGCTAAACCTACTACGACGGTAACACCTACAACACAGACCACAGAAAATACTGCTCCAAAAGCATAATAACAATTTTCGTACTGCCTCTTTCTCTTTGAAGGTGGTACGGTTACTTTTTATTACTACTCTCTACAAATTATGGAAATCAAATGAAAATCAAATTACAACTAAGTCAAATTATTACCAATGCACTGTTAATTGCCAATATTCAAGCCGATGAGATTGTAATCTCAGATGCGAGTAAACCAGAATTTGGAGATTATCAGTTCAATGGTATGATGAAACTGGCCAAAGAACTCAAACAAAATCCAAGAGAAATTGCTGTAATGGTATGTTCACACATTGATATTACAGGTATGGTTGCCAAAGTAGAAGTGGCAGGACCTGGTTTTATCAATATTTGGTTAAATGATGCATGGTTAGCGACACAAGCCAATGCAATTTTAGAGGATAAGCGAGTGGGTGTTGGGTATGTTGAACAGCCTCAAAAAGTGGTGGTGGATTATTCGGGTCCAAACATGGCAAAACAGATGCACGTGGGGCATTTACGTTCATCGATTATTGGGGATACTTTAGCAACCCTTTTAGAGTTTTTGGGCGATGAGGTGATTCGTCAAAATCATATTGGGGATTGGGGTACGCAGTTTGGTATGTTGATTGCTTATCTTGAAGAGCAAAATACCGATGGAAACACACAAGAGCTTAAAGACCTTGAGCAGTTTTATAAAGATGCCAAAGTACGTTTTGACGAGAGTGAAGCCTTTGCCAATAAAGCACGTGAATATGTGGTCAAAATTCAAGGTGGTGATGAACACTGTTTAATGCTTTGGCAGAGTTTTATTAACGCTTCATTGGGGCATTGTGAAGAGGTTTATGAAAAATTAAATGTCAATTTAACACGTAATGATGTACGAGCCGAAAGTTTTTACAATGACCAGTTAGCCCAAGTCATTGAAACATTAAAATCAAAAGGTATATCAACCACTTCTAATGGAGCAGAGTGTGTCTTTATAGATGGTGCAGAGATACCGATTGTTGTACAAAAAAGCGATGGTGGATTTTTGTATGCTACCACAGATTTGGCAGCATTGAACTTTAGAGACAAAGTGCTAAACGCTGACCGTATCTGTTACGTGGTCGATGCCCGTCAAGCCCAACATTTTAAACAAGTGTTTAGCATTGCAAAACAAGCAGACATGGTAGGTGCAGAGGTATCGTTGGAACACATTGGGTTTGGAACGATGATGGATAAGAGTGGAAAACCATTTAAAACCAGAGATGGTGGAACCGTAAAATTGGTTGAGCTTTTAGATGAAGCCGTGGTTCGTGCAAAAGAGACCATTAAAGACCGAGATGTTCATAGCAACGAAGAATTAGATGCTGTGGCAAAAGCGATTGGTATTGGGGCAGTAAAATATGCCGATTTAAGCATTAGTCGGGAGTCAAATTACATTTTTTCTTGGGATAAGATGCTAAGTTTTGAAGGAAATACAGCATTGTATATGCAGTATGCTTATGCGAGAATTCAATCTATTTTACGCAAACATGATGCCCAAATTTTTGGAGATATTGTTATTGGTGATGAGTTAGAACATCGTTTGGCTTTGATGCTTTTAAAATTTGAAGATACTTTAACCAAAGCAGCCATTGAAGCAACACCACATACCATTACAGGGTATCTTTATGACTTGGTAACACTCTTTATGAAGTTCTATGAACAAAACCCTATTTTAAAAGGGGGCATAGAAGAAGAGGTAAAAATGAGTCGATTGCAATTGGCAAAATTAACCGCTTCAGTTATTGCCAAAGGATTAGAACTTTTGGGTATTAAGGTGGTAGATAAGATATGAAAGCACTGATTATCATTGCCATACTTGTGGCGATGGGATTGATTTATTTACGCTACAAAAGAGAGAATGACATTAAAAAAATGTTGTTCTCTAGCATGATTCTTATCTTTATTATTGGATTGGCTATTTTAGGTAATACCATGCGAATACTTATTCCTCTTTTTTTAGCCCATATTATTGCACTAATTTTGGCGTATGGTGGACTTGTTTATTATATTGTTCGTGATAAAAAGCAGTGGATATTGTGGTTACTTCCTTTATTAACACTCATTGTGTATGTACTTTTAGCTTGGATTGGAAATGAGCATATTATTTGGTTCCCATCATAATTTTAAATTTATGTGAGTTTATAGTTCACAATATAATGCATTTATAAGCCTTTATTTACATAAAAAGAGATAAAATTTTTCTTTGACATTTTTTTAACAAAAAAAAATATTTTAAATTAAAAAAACGTGAAAAATGGAGTCTATATGAAAAATATAATTTTTTTAACCCTTTTATTGCTTCTTACGGCTTGTAGCGATGGCAATAAAGGAGCAGACCAAAATCAATCTTCTGCCCCAAGAACCATTGTTGCAGGAGTAAGTCTTACCACCACCACTGAGACCATGGTAAACAGTGAACCTTTAATCACAGAAACAGTAAATTCCGATGTTAATCAAACTTCTAATGATGTAATAACGGTTCCTGCAACTATTTCGGAAACGCTTACAAATAATCAAGAACACGCTCCTATAGTTGTGGTTTCTTCTCCAACAGTAGAAACACCTATAAGCAATGAAATATCCACGCCAATAATTGTTGATACATCGATTGTCAATGAGCCTAATGCTACAACTCCAATATTGACAACCGTTGATACATTGATTGTCAATGAGCCTAATGCTACAACTATTAGTACCAATCAAAAAATCTTTATTCTTGGAGACTCAACGGTCTATAATGAATCGAATATAACTGAAATGGGGTGGGGAACAGCTTTTAAAGATTATGCCATTCATCCTGAAAATATCTTTAATCAAGCATGTTCAGGGGCAAGTTCTAAGAGTTATAAAATTTGTGACTCTATACCAGAACTTTGTTATAAGAATCATAATTGGGACAATACAAAACAGTTGATTTATGATACAGATATAGGAGAGGGGGCGTATTTGTTGATTCAATTTGCACACAATGATGAAAAGAAAGACGATCCAGTTAAAGCAACATTCCCAGGTCGAGGCAACTCGTTTTATACAGAGTTAAAAGTCTTTACGGATGAAGCAAGAGTCATGGGATTGATACCTGTACTGATTACTCCTGTAGAACACATGGAAAAAAATATAGGGGAAGATCTTAAACAGAGTCATATTAAAAGTAGTGGTGATTTTGCACAAACAGTAAGAGATTTGGCAACTGATGAGGATGTATTATTACTTGATTTACAAAACAAATCATGGAATGAGTTTAACAAATACAGGGATACTACAGCGATTATGCAAGATTTTGCCTTTGATGATGTGAGTCATTTTAGTCCTAATGGAGCAAAAATTGTAGCTGGTTGGGTAAAAGAGTTGGCATGTGCGTCAATAGATAAAGAGTTGTGTGCTCAATTTAAATAAGTGGTGGATAAAATTGACTACTTATTGGATTGAATTTTTAGACATTATAAATTTTATAAGTATCACAATTACGATGGCTTCCAGGATTGCTGCTAATATAAAAGCGTAATATTCATTAATGGTAATGGCATGATTGTTGACAGCAATCGTTGAGATGGCGATTAAAAATGTTAGAGGCATGGAATCTCCCAAACTAAATAAGATGGTATCTCGTAAACCCAAATATTGGTAATAGGCTACAAATGAACTGATTATCCTAGCGAATACCATGGCTAAAATAATGTAGAGAGCTTTTTGAATAATCTCTTTGGTAAACAATAGATTTAAGTCGAGGGTTGTACCTACATAGATAAAAAAAAGTGGTATTAAAAAACCAAATCCAACAATATGAAGGGTATGAGGAAGTTCAATTTTATGTGTAAAGAAGTTGGCTATAAAAACACCAGCTATAAATGATCCTAAAACCATATCTAAATGAAGATGTTGCATTATGGCAATTAAAATAAAAAATAGTGTCATGGAAAATCTTATATCTTGGTTCATATTGTCATTGTCAGGCATAATAATTTTTTTTAGCCTTGGAAACCACCAAAATAGAATATTTAATCCTTTAAAAGAAAAATACGTTATGAGTAATACCCCTATTAAAATGGCAATATTTTTATACAATTCTTTACCAAATCCATATATTATTGTGGCATCAAAAATGACCAGTGCAGAAATACTAATAAGTTCACCAATGATACCAATAATAAGAGCAAGTTCTAACCATTTATGCTTTTTACCATGTTCATTGATGAGTGTCATAATCATTCCTAAAGATACGATAGGAATAGCCACGATATAAACTGGATGTAAATTAAAGAGAAAGTAAAG
>DYMW01000065.1 GCA_020721385.1 Sulfurovum sp.
TTTATTAATGGTGAGAGCTTCAATTCAAAGACATTGCTACCATTTTTGTGGTAATAATCTAATGTATAGTTTAAACGTTGAGCGATGTTGTTAACAATGTATAATCCGAGTCCAAATCCATTGTTTTTTTTCTCTTCTTGGGTAAAGGGTTCAAGGTAATAAGAGAGTGGATATTCTAAGCTTTTTCCTGTTGAAATTACTTTGATGGATTTCTCATTGGTAATGATGGTGGCATGATTGTCACTGCTGTATTTGATGGCATTGTCAAGAAGATTTTTAATGGCAAGGGCTAAAAGTTTGGTATCGGTAACAAGGGTTTCACCTTGGGTATGAATGGTAATTTTATCTCGATTACAAAGCAATAATCCAATACTCTCTTCGATAATGTCATCCATTTTCTCTTTTTTCATTTGAGGTTGAAACCCTTGTGTGGTCAATCGTTCAATGTGGGCGAGTTCAGCAATGAGTTCATTCATACGCTCAAAGGCACGAATTAGGGTTTGTTTACTGCTTCCCTCTTCAACCATCTCTATGGCAATACGTCCTCTGGTGATGGGTGTTTTCAGTTCATGCATCATGTTTCGCATAAAGAGGTTTTTAGAATCAAGTAAAGTGTGTATGTAATAAATAGCATTGTCAAAACTCTGAGCGATTTTTCCAATCTCATCATTGCTTTTATGGGTAATTTTTACATTCATATTTCCATTGGCAAACTCTTCAATTTGTTTGTTCAATTTTTTAAGTGGAGCGAGTTTTCGTATAATGGCAACATAGAGTAAAATAAATAAAATGGCAATAAGCAACGCAATTAATATGGTGATTTTTATCTGTAAGTTTTTTGAAAGTGTATCTTCTAACATCAGATTGTAGCCCATCCGTTGTAGATAGATGTATTGATGTTCTCCGATGGCAAAAATTTGCATACGTCCATAAATGGACTCTCCTGCAAAAATAACTGTACCTTTACTTAAAATAAGCAGACGACTGGCATCAATGGCAACGGGTTTGACTTGAAAGTTCTCATAAAAGTTTTTTTGTTCCTCTTTACTGGGGTTGAGTTGTGCAGTAGAAAGTAAAAAGTTGGAGATGAGTTTATACCGATTAAGTTCATCAATTTTTTGTCGCTCTTTGTCCCAAGAGATAAAGAGGAATAGGGCGACAAGAAGCAATGACAAAACAAAAGCAAAAAGGGTATTAATAAATGCAATAACCGATATATTTTTAATCTTCATTTAACCATTTTCAGTCAAGAGATAACCAATACCTCGGACAGGTCTAATATAACTTTGTTCATTATCAATAAGAGAAAGTTTGTGTCGAATGCGTGAGATAATAACATCAATGTTTTTGATAGAACTGTTGTCATCAATATGCTTGGCATCATAAAGCAACTGTTCTCGTGAAACCGCAGAATTTTTATATTGAATTAAAATGGATAAAATATCAAATTCAGCTGCAGTAAGTTCAAGCAGTCGATCTTTAAAAAGAATATGACGTGCATTGGTATTGAGTTCAAAAAGTGAACTGTTTTTTTGTTCATTTTGTGTATTTTGTGTTCGTCTTAAAATGGTTTTAATTCTGGTAACCAACTCTCTAGGGTCATAAGGTTTTGGCATATAGTCATCGGCACCTCTTTCCATGGCAATCACCTTATCGGTAATGTCGTCACGTGCAGAAGAGACAATAATTGGAATGGTTGAGTTGGCTCTAATTTTAGGAATTACTTCAAGCCCATCAATACCAGGAAGTGTTAAGTCTAAAATAATTAAATCAAAAGTGTGTTGAGTAAGCAAGGATAAGCCCATATAAGGCTCTTCAGCAGCAATAACAGTAATGTCAAATTTATTAAGGTATTCGGTGAGAATTTGAGAGATTTCATAATCATCTTCTATCATTAATATTTTTATAATAATAAATCCTTGATTGGTATGGGTTATAATAACATGAAGAGAGTTAAAAGAAAATAAATATCATTAGCATTGCCCACGAGTACTATTACAAAGGAGGTCTAAATATGTTTTATCAAGGGGGAGTATATTTCAAAGGAGTTCAATTACATACTTAATCTCGTGAACAATGTTAATGATATTTGTTTCTCTTAATCGCATTATAAAACAATATAATTAATCATCGACCAATAGAATATTAATGAATGGTTAACCGTCTATTTTTTTTACTATTTAGGTATACTTTCAAATCTTTACACAAGGAAATTATCATGTCCTATTGGAATCATATTTATGAGCATTTTAACCCAATTGCATTTGATTTAGGCTTTATCTCTATCCATTGGTATGGTATTATGTATATCTCTGCATTGTTACTTGCATTGTGGTTTGCAAAATGGATTATTAAAAAAGATGCCATGCCCATAGCCGAAGAGACGATAGATGCTTATTTTATATGGCTTGAAGTGGGTATTATTTTGGGGGCACGTATTTGGTATATTCTTTTTTATGATCCCAATACCTATTACTATCTTTCACAACCATGGCAAATATTTAATCCGTTTCAAAATGGCGAATTTGTGGGTATCCGAGGTATGAGTTATCATGGAGCGGTTGTTGGTGCAGGAGTTGGTTCGTTACTTTTTGCATTACGTAATCCTGGACAAATTTATAAAATTTTAGATGTGGTTGCCTTGGCAGTTCCTGTGGGATTTGTTTTTGGTCGGATTGGAAATTTTTTAAATCAAGAACTTATTGGTCGAGTGACCGATGTTCCTTGGGGAATTTATGTTGATGGCGTACTTAGACACCCTTCACAACTTTATGAGGGTGTGTTAGAAGGTATTGTGGTGGCATTGATTATTTATGCTTATCGTAAACATAAAGCGTTTGATGGAGCCTTAATTGGAATTTATGGTGTACTCTATGGCTTGGCAAGATTTATAGCAGAATTTTGGCGTGAACCTGATATTCAGTTGGGGTATTTGTATGGTGATTGGTTGACAATGGGACAACTTCAAAGTCTGATGATGATAGGTTTGTCAATAGGTTTGTATTGGCTACTTAAACATTTGTCATTAAAAACAAAGGTAAAAAAGTAATTCTTACACTATTTTTTATGTTTTAGGCTAATTAAAAATGTTTTATTCTATGTAATAATATTTATGTTATGATAATAACGTTTATATATGATTATCAAAGGAAAAACTGTGAAAAAAATAAACATATCATTAATAGTATTATTGGCAATGGGCAACTTAGCTTATGCAGGAGGTGATTTTTCAAGCACGACTGCTTATGAAGATGAAGATACAATGTTGGCAGAAGAGGTTGTACCCCAAGCACCTGCTGTTCAAGCCATACCACTACCAATACCTCCTCCTCCACTTGAAGATATTAATCCTAATGGTTTGTATGTAGGATTGGGGTTAAGTATAGCTGATTTTAAATGTAACTGTGTTAACTGTAATGATGAAGATAAAACCATGGGTCTTATGGGAAGAGTGGGGTATGATTTTAATCAATACGTAGGTGTTGAAGCCCGAGGAATTAAAACCAATTGGAAAGTGGATGGTGGTAAAGTAGAACATTTTGGTGCGTTTGTTAAACCAATGTATCCTGTTTCTGAAGATATTAATGCGTATGCTTTAGCAGGATATGGAAAAACAACCACACAAGGTTACTTGCAACATATTAATTCCAATGCCTTTGCTTGGGGACTTGGTTTGGAGTATGATTTGGAAAGCGACGAATCTAAAGTTGGAAAATATAACCGAGATTTTGATGGTTATGGTGACCAAGAGGGTGGTTTTGGACTTTTTGCTGATTACGAACGCTTAATTCAAAAATCAGGTTCTCCAGATTTAGATACCTTTAATATTGGTGTTACCTACGATTTCTAGTCATAAAAGATTCAATGAACACTATTCATGTTCATTGAATTCAATATAGACATTGGTAATGGCAATTAAAAATGCAGTAATTGCAGGTCCCAATATCATTCCCCAAAATCCATAAGAACTCATACCCGCCAAAATAGAAAAGAAGATTAAGAGTTCAGAAATTTTGGTGGAACTTTTGAGTAAATTTTCTTTGAAAAATTTAATAATCATTGGTTTTACAAACGTATCAGCAATAATGGAGATGACAATAATTGAGTACAATGCAATGGTAATGGCAATGACAGAGTTGAGATAACTCCATGCATACAATGAGACAGGTACCCAAACGACCATTCCTCCTACAATAGGAATAAGCGATGCAAAACCATAAATCATTCCAAAAAGCAGACCATTAAAGCCAAAATAACTCGCCATAACACCAAAGAGAATCCCTTCGAAAATTGCAGTAACAATAATGGAGTAGAAAACAATTTCCATGGTTGAAGATATTTCGGTTAATATTTTTGTACCTTTGGCATTATTGAGTGGAAGCAATGCTTGTATTAGGTTAAAAAGTGATTCCGCATAGAGATTAAAAAAGAAATAAAAGAGAATAATCAAGAGCATATTTTTTATAAAAGCAATTCCTGTGGTTCCTGCTTTAGAGATGGTGGTGACAATATTTAAAATTTTATCGGTTTGAATGTTCTCTTGAGCCCATTCTTTTAGCATAGGAATCTCATCAAGATGACCAATAAGCATGGTCGTAATGTTGTTAATCATCTCTTGATTGATGGTTGAGATATAGGTTACCCCAACGGTTGCAATATAGAGCATGGGTACAAAAAGGATAACAATTAAGAGCGATGTTAAAATAGATGAACTTAGATATTTTGAATTTAAAATATTCAGAAGTTTATAGTGTATGTTCGCCGTTGCCATGGTTAATAACATCGCAACAGAAAGAGAGAGTAAAAAAGGTTCATAAATGCTGTATGCCCCAATAAGACTCACTGCAAAAAGTATGGGAACAATATAATCACTTCGTTGATTCATCTACATTACTTTTGAATAGGTGTGAGTCTAAAATGGGTGTACGATTTTTCAGTTGCCACCCGTCCACGAGCCGTTCTTTCTATGTAGCCATTGGCAAGAAGATAGGGTTCGAGTACATCTTCAATGGTTCCTTCATCTTCACTTAATGCCGCGGCAATGGTACTTAATCCCATCGGTCGACCTTTTGCCGATACCAACAACTCTAGTAACCTTATATCTTCCACATCAAAACCCAAATGATTGACACCCAATTGGTCAAGTGCATATTGGGTGGTTTTTAGATGAATGTGTGGTTCATTGGCCACTTCTGCAAAGTCACGAACCCGTCGCAAGAGTCTTAGTGCCAATCTTGGAGTTCCTCTGCTTCGTTTGGCTATCTCATAAGAGGCTTCACTTAAAGTAACTTTATTGAGTTTAATGGATGCCAAACGTATAATTTCACCCAACTCTTCAGGGGTGTAAAATTGCATTCTAAACTGCATTCCAAAACGTTCACGTAAAGGATTAGAGAGCATTCCTGCACGGGTGGTTGCACCAATGAGGGTAAAACGGGGCAAATCTATCTTAACTGTTTGAGCAGCAGGGCCTGAACCAATAATAATATCAAGTCTAAAATCTTCCATTGCCGAGTAGAGTATCTCCTCTATCGCAGGAGACATTCGGTGAATTTCATCAATAAAGAGTATGTCACCCTCTTCAATATTGGTTAATAATGCTGCCAAATCACCTGATTTTTCTATCATTGGAGCGGAGGTGGTTTTTATCTGTGCTTGCATTTGGGTTGCAATAAGGTTGGCAATGGTGGTTTTACCCAACCCTGGAGGACCAAAAAAGAGAATGTGGTCTAATGCCTCATCTCTTCGTTTACTGGCTTCTATAAAAACTTTTAAATTCTTTTTAATCTGTGCTTGTCCGATATATTCATCCCAAGAAGAGGGTCGAAGAGAGACCTCTTCGGTATATTCGGCATCAAATTTTTCTATATCTACAATTCTGTCCATTTTTAGTACGTCTGTTCCTCGCTTGGAAATTGTCTGTTTTTTACTTCATGTGTATAATGCTCAAGGTTTTCACGAATGATTTTGGCACCCTCACAATACTGTTTGACAAATTTAGGTTTAAAGGCTTCAAAGAAACCAAACATATCACTCCAAACCAATACCTGTCCATCGGTATCAACACCTGCACCAATACCAATGGTGGGTATAGAAACAGCTTGGGTAATGGCTTTGGCAGCTTCACTTTTTACCCCTTCAATCACAATGGCAAATGCACCAGCCAACTCTAACGCTTTGGCATCTTCAATCAGTGTGTCAATATCGGCTTGGTTTTTGCCTCGTACTTTATAACCACCATCGCTTCTTAAAAATTGTGGCATCAATCCAATGTGACCTAAAACAGCAATAGAGTTTTGGGTAAGGGCTTTAACAATATTGGCACGTTCTTTCCCCCCTTCTATTTTAACCGCTTGAGCATTGGTTTCTTGGTAGGCACGAGTGGCATTTTTAACCGCATCAACTTCATTGGTATATGAACCAAATGGCATATCTAAAACAATTAACGGTAAAGAGGCTCCATTACAAACCGCTTGTGTATGATAAATCATTTGATCCATGGTTGCAGAAAGGGTATCTTCTTTACCTAAAAAGCTCATATTGAGGCTGTCACCTACCAAAATCATATCAACATGACCATCAAAAAGTTTGGCAAACAAAGCATCATACGCCGTAACCATGGTAATAGGTTCTCGACCTTTCATTTTTCTAATTGTTGTCAGCGTTACTTTTTTTGCAACGTTTTGGTTATGAATACTCATTGTGTGTACCTTATTCATCTAATTCAAAATATTTTATCTAAAAAATGTATAATATCACCCTAACATTACAAATTGTCATAAAAGAGTTTATTTTGAAAAAATTAGTTGCATATATTACGACGGGTTACCCCTCATTAGATTTCACCATTGACCTAGCCTTAACTCTAGCCGATGCTGGTGTAGACACCTTAGAATTGGGGATTCCATTCTCTGACCCTGTTGCAGATGGTCCTGTGATAGAGGAAGCAAATTTAAAAGCATTGCAAAATGGTTTTAAATTGGAGCATCTTTTTGATGCTTCACAAAAAATAGCCCCACATATTGATACCTTATGGATGGGATATTTTAATCCTTTCTATCATAGAGGAGTTGAATTTTTTATTGACCAAGCCAAACAGAGTGGGGTGACAGGTTTTATTATTCCCGATTTACCTTACGAAGAGGCATTACGCTACAAACCTATTATTACCGAAGCCAACTTAAGCTTGATTGATTTTATTGCCCCAACCGATAGTAAAGAGAGAATTCAAAAAATAGTAACCAATGCACAAAAGTTTATCTATCTGGTTGCTTATGCAGGGATTACAGGTGCAGGTCAAAGTGAAGATTTACAACCGATAGTGAGCAATATCAAAGAGTTTACCAATACGTCTGTTTATGTGGGCTTTGGAGTTGATGAAAAAACTGCTAAAGATAAAGCAAAAGGCGTCGATGGAGTTATTGTTGGGTCGGCTTTTGTTAAAGTATTGTTGGATGAAAAGTTAACCAATACACAAAAGATGAAAAAAGTGGCAACTTTAGCCAAAGAAATCAAAGAAAAGATTAATGAATAATTAAAAAAATGATAAAATCATTTATATAGAATAAATAAAAATTATAGGAAATTAAAATGGGAAATAAAACAGCATTAGAAGCATTAAGCTCAAAAATATCATTAATTTTAGAAAAATACAATGAGCTAAAAGAAGAGAATCGTACGTTAAAAGAGGAATTAAACGCAACCAAAGAACAATTGCAAATCCAACATGAAGAGATTCGTAAACTCAAAGAGGAAGATGAGTTAAAAGATTTAGAACTTGAAGAGATTGCACTTAGAATTGGTAACAGTATGGGACTAAATCAAGAATAGTCTTGACATCCTATATATTTCGTGTTATAATCATCTGTTCACCAAATATATGGGGATGACCTGGTTTCGACTGGAGTAGTCGGAGTTATGTGCATGTCGGACTGAGCAATTCCGTTATACGGCTCAAACGCAATAACTGCAAACAATACAGATTACCGTCCAGCTTACGCAGTAGCGTAAGTTTCAACCCCGACTTCGTCGGAGGGCTGCCTCTCTAGTGAGTGTCATCTTAACTAGATTTTGAGGTATAACATCTGATGACTATGCACCGTAGAAGCTATGCTACAGTGTGAGAATTTTAGCTCGTCTTGAAAAGTTTTGGATGTGGTACAAAACAAGATTAAACATAACAACATCATCTAAGCATGTAGAGTCATAGCACTAGCTATTTTAGGACTGGGGTTCGATTCCCCACGTCTCCACCA
>DYMW01000066.1 GCA_020721385.1 Sulfurovum sp.
AATTCATTTAATTTATTAACCATTTCTTGAACAGATGCTACAGAGTCTTTAAATTTTTTCTCTTGTAGAGGTTTGAGTGCCATGTGAATAACCTGTTCAGCTCCACCAGCACCAAGCATAACAGGAACACCTGAAACAATACCTGAGTATCCATAGTCATTTTCGAGCATAACAGCACATGAGTGAATTTGATTGGTATCTTTTAATATGGCATCCATCATCACTGTGGTTGATTTTGCTGGAGCATAATAGGCTGAACCATCACCCAATAAGTTAACAATTTCAGCACCACCATTTCTTGTTTTTGTAACAATTTCACCAATCTCTTCAGAGTCTATTAAATCTTCAATAGGTACTCCTGCAACGGTGGTAAATTTTGGAAGTGGTACCATGGTATCACCATGACCACCCATAACGGTTGCTCTAATTTGACCAGCACCATAACCCAATTTTTCAAAAATAAAATGAGCCATTCTCGCAGAATCAAGTATCCCTGCCATTCCTAAAACTCTTTCTCTTGGGAATCCTGTTACTTTTAGTGCCACATACGTCATAACATCCAAAGGATTAGAGACAACAATAACAATGGCATTAGGAGCATATTGTTTTATCTCTAAAGCATATTTTTTTACAATCTCTGCATTTTTAAGTAGTAAATCATCACGATTCATACCAGGTGTTCTAGGTGCACCAGCTGTGATGACAACCAAATCTGAATTGGCAATATCTTCAGCGGTTTTTGCTGCTTTTACAATGGTGTGTTGTCTTGCAGCATTTGCTGCTTGAGACATATCCAATGCTTTACCTTTTGCCACATCATAATTTCTACCTCGTAGTACAATATTGTGACATACCCCATTCATCGCTGATATAAATGCTACAGTTGAACCAAAGTTTCCTACACCAATAATGGTTATTTTTTTACCTTTTGCCATGGTATTCCTTGTTTTTAAAATTCCTTGTTTAAATTGTTCCCAAGTTTATTATGCTTGGGAATATATATATATTAAGGACATACATGACCAAACAAACTTCAAGCATGAGAAAAAAGATTTAAACAAGATTAGAGTTATTATATCGAGAGTTGGTCATAAAAGAGTAACATTTGGTGATTAAAATGTTACCATTTGGGAGTTTGTGACACCGAGAAACATTCTTTAAAGACAATGAATTCAATTTAGCTTGAAACTTTATTATTTATGGATAATTGTCTAAAGTGTAGCAGATGGTCTCATTTTTTAGTGGCGAATTCGCCTATTAATAAGAAATCTGTTCCACCTTAATAAAAAGGTGGAATAAGCGTTATTGATGCTTATATAGCATCAATAATTGCATTAAGCGTAGCCGAAGGTCTCATTGCCTTAGAAGCCAACTCGTCATTTGGATGGAAGTAACCACCGATGTCTTGAGCTTTTCCTTCAACAGCAAGTAACTCTTCTATAATCTTAGCTTCGTTCTCTTTAAGAGCAGCAGCAACAGGAGCGAATTTTTCAGCCAGTTCATCGTTTGAACCATTGGCAAGTGCATCTGCCCAGTATTGTGCCAAGTAGAAGTGAGATGCTTTGTTATCAGGCTCTCCACATTTTCTACTTGGTTCTTTACTGTTATCAAGGTAAGCATTGTTTGCAACATCCAATGCTTCAGTTAGTGCTTTAAGTTTAGCATCATCATGTTTGTTACCGATAAATCGGAGTGACTCCGCCAATGCCAAGAATTCACCCAATGAATCCCATCTTAAGTGACCTTCTGCCAAGAATTGGTCAACGTGCTTAGGAGCAGATCCACCCGCACCAGTTTCATACAATCCACCACCAGCAAGTAAAGGAACGATAGAAAGCATTTTAGCCGATGTTCCAAGCTCTAAGATTGGGAATAGGTCGGTTAAATAATCTCTTAATACGTTACCTGTTACAGAAATAGTATTTTCACCTGCTCTTACTCTTTTTAAAGAATATGCCATCGCTTTTGCAGGAGCTAAAATTTCTATGGTTAAACCAGTTGTATCATAATCTTTTAGATATTCATTTACTTTTTTAATCATTTGTGCATCGTGTGTTCTATTTTCATCCAACCAGAATACAGCAGGAACGCCTTCAATTCTAGCTCTCTCAACAGCCAATCTTACCCAGTCTTTGATAGGAACATCTTTGGCACGAGACATTCTCCAAATATCACCAGCTTCAACATCAAATGACATTAATTCTGTACCATCTTCTGCAGTAACCGTTACTTTTCCATCTTCAGCCATTTCAAATGTGGTTGGGTGAGAACCATACTCTTCTGCTTTTTGAGCCATAAGACCAACGTTGGATACAGAACCCATGGTCGTTACATCAAATTGACCATTTTTTACACAATCTTCAACACACTCTTTGTAGAATGTTGCATAACATCTGTCTGGAATAACCGCAACACACTCTTCAACTTTACCATCTTTATTCCACATTTTACCACCGTCTCTTACCACAACTGGCATAGAAGCATCGATAATAACGTCGTTTGAAGCGTGAAGGTTGGTGATGCCTTTGTCAGAATCAACCATGGCAATATTTGGATGACCTGCATCAACTACAGCTTTAATTGCTGCTAGAATTTCTTCTTGTTTGTCTGATTTTGCCAATTTTTTCTCTAAATCACTAAGACCAAGGTTTGCATTAACACCCAATTTTTTAAATTCATCTGCATATTTGTTAAATACATCTGCAAAGAATACCTCAACAGCATGACCAAACATAATTGGGTCAGATACTTTCATCATGGTTGCTTTAAGGTGAATTGACCATAACACACCATTTGTTTTTGCATCTTCGATAGATTTTGCAAGGAATGCTCTGAGTGCTTTAGCCGACATAAATGTACCATCAAGTACTTCTTTATCCACAGCATTAATGGTTGCTAAGGTGTTACCATTTAGTGCGATGGTTACTTTTTGGTTACCATCAACAACAACCGATTGCTCATTTTCAAAGAAATCACCATGATCCATGTGTGCAACATACGCTTTTGAATTTTCTTCAAATGCTCTTAGTTTATGAGGGTTTTTCTTTGCAAAGTTTTTAACAGCAACAGCTGCTCTTCTATCTGAGTTACCTTCTCTTAGTACTGGGTTAACGGCACTTCCTAAACACGTATTGTATTTTGCTCTAATGGCTTTTTCTTCGTCTGTTGCTGGATTTTCAGGGAAATCAGGAATATCATAACCTTGTCCTTGAAGTTCTGCAATACACTCTTTTAACTGACCAACAGAAGCTGAAATATTTGGAAGTTTAATAATGTTTCCATCTGCCTCTAAAACAACTTCGCCTAGTTTAGATAATTCATCTTCAGCTTTTCCCATAGCTGAAAGGACTCTTCCTGCTAGTGAAATATCACTAGTAACTACATTTACGCCTGCTGCTTGTGTGAATGCGTTTACAATTGGTAACAATGAATAGGTAGCTAAGGCTGGTGCCTCATCAATTTTTGACCATATAATTTTAGGTAATGACATTTATGTTCCTTAAAAGGTATTTTTGTAGCATCATTTTAGCAATTTTTTTTAAATAGAGAAATTAAAGTCGGTTTGGCTCAAAATTATCTTGATTATTTGTTTCTTTATTACACAGAATAGAAGAGTGAGAGAAGAATATAATAGAGTAATATCTAAAGTAGTAATCCTGAATGTTACTACTTTATTTGTTTGAAAGCGTTAAGCTAATCTTTACTGGTATTAATTCCAGGATTTTCAGGGGTTCCAATATAATCATTAGGAGTTGAAAAGTTGTATTTCACCAATGCATAAATAACACCCACGACAAGTATGCCAATAATTACCAAACGTATGGTTCTTCTTTTTTCTGGACTTTCATTGTTGTTGTAGTCATCAATTTGTTCCAATGACGGTTCACCTTGTAAATGCATTTATAATCCTTTATTATGATTTTTATAACTTATATCATGAAAGTTATGAATTTTTACTATAAAAGTACCTCTTTTTTGATAACATCTTGCTTTTATGATTATATCACATTTTATATGATATAGTTTTGTAATCTTTTTTGGTTTAAAATACTAAAAAATATTACAATAAAAGAGAAAAAAGACGAGACTCATGAAAAAAAAATACCTAAACTTCACCTTAACCCTCATAACCTTAAGCAGTTTGTCTCTTGTAGCAGAAGATATGCATTTAAAAGAAAATATGTATGAACCTGCTAAAGAGATGATGCAAATGGATGAAGCAATGAACAAAGCCATTGAACAACGCCGTGCAGAAAATGCCACTATGGCTAAAAGTGAATTAACGTTTGATGAATCACCTATGGTTGATTTTAAACCGTTTGAAGATGGTTATGCGTTGGAAAAAAATATTACCGATGCTAACCATACCAAAGTAGATGTAACTGTTAAAGATAGAATGGTAACCATTTCAACCACCACAACGAAACAACATATTATGCAATTAGGAGAAGAAGTTACCCATGAAGATTTTGTCACTTCCAGTATGGAGTCACTCTCTCTACCTTCTGATGCCGATGATACAAAATTGCAAAGCAGTTACAAACAAGGGGTATTAAAAGTAACCGTTCCTAAAAAGAAGCCGTAAGTTAAATAAAAGAGGTAGAGGGTGTTACTCTACCTCCACCAACTCCTCTTCAAGATAAACCCCCAATTCTTTAGCGTCATTTATAATCATTTGGCTCACTTTCATTTTAGATTCAATAATAATGTCAGATAGTTTTGATTTAATGTGTAACTCTAAAGGGTGGTTTCCTTGATGTTTTTCAGCCAAACAGAACAGCTCTTCAATCATTCGTGTATCAGGCATCAGGTTAAAAGCCAAAATAAGCGGAGGCATTTCAGGTTCAGGGGTTGTTTTCTCCTCTTTTTTAACCATTATTTTCTCTTTTTTGGCATCTTTGAGTGACTCAATTTTTAAGATATTCATCCGTGTAAAGTCACCATCTTTGGTAATTTTAACTTTAAATGCAATTGGTTTGGTTAAATCAAAATCCTCTTCTAACTCTTTAAGACGGTTTTCAAACAACATCAGTTCAATGTTTCCATGTAAATCCATAATGTTGGCAATACCAAATTTGTTCCCTTTTTTAGAAATTTTTTCAGTAATGCCTTCTATTTTTCCCACCAAAATGGCTTGTGAACCATCGGCCAACTTTTCTATTTCGGAACTAAGCGTATAGTTTATCTCATCAAGCTGTTCACGGTATTTGTCGAGTGGGTGACCTGAAACATAAAAACCAAGCGACTCTTTTTCAATTGCCAAAATATCCAACAAATCATACTCTGGCATTGGTTTAATATCTACTGTAACACTGGTCATCTCTTCTGCATCACCAAAAAGCGAACCAATTGCCATTTTTTTCGCTTGGGCTGCTTTTCCTGCAGCTTCAACAATCTCTTCTATTTGGGTAATAATGGCACAACGTGTATGCCCAAACTCATCAAATGCTCCTGCTTTAGCAAGGGATTCTATAACCCTTTTATTGACTTTTGAGGCATCAATGCGTGAGACAAAGTCGTTCATGTCTTTAAACTCTCCCCCTTTATTACGCGTGTTAATAATCGAATTAATCGCCACATCTCCAGCCCCTTTTAACGCACCCATTCCAAAGAAAACCACTTTTTTACCTGCTATCTCATCGGCTTGAAAAACCAACTCTGAACGGTTAATGTGTGGAGGACGAAGTTCAATTTTAAGGTGTTTTAACTCATCCACATATTTGACCACTTTGTCGGTGTTGTTTTTTTCAAGCGTTAAAATCGCTGCCATAAACTCGGTAGGATGATAGTGCTTAAGAAAAGAGGTATAAAAGGTAATCATTGCATACGCTGCCGAGTGTGATTTGTTAAATCCATACCCAGCAAATTTTACGATGAGGTCAAAAAGCTCTTCGGATTTGGGTCTATCAAAACCTTTTTTAGAAGCACCATCGGCAAATTCACCTTTGAGCTTGTCCATCTCTTCTTTAATCTTTTTACCCATGGCACGACGTACCAAGTCGGCACCACCAAGGCTAAATCCACCAATGGTTTGAACAATTTGCATAACCTGTTCTTGATAAACAATAACCCCATAAGTTGGTTTTAAAATCGGTTCAAGTTCAGGAAAGGCATAGGTAATCTTAGCACGTCCATGTTTACGCTCCACAAAGTCATCAAGCATTCCAGACTCCATTGGACCAGGGCGATAGAGTGCCAACATCGCAATAATGTCTTCAAATCCTGATGGTTTGAGTTTTTTAGCCAAATCTTGCATTCCCGAAGATTCTATCTGAAAGAGTCCTAACGTGTCACCTGTTGAGATATAGTCGTAAACCCCTTTGTCGTTAATGTCCTCTTTGATAAAGTCAATGCGTTTTCCATGACGTTTTTCAATCAATTTTAGAGCCTCTTCTATAACCGTTAGGGTTTTAAGACCCAAGAAGTCAAACTTAATAAGATCCACATCTTCAACATATTTACCGTTGTATTGGGTTGCCAAAGTCTCTTGCCCTGTTGGTTTAAAAATGGGTGTTTTTTTCCAAAGAGGCTCGTTACTGATAACCACTCCTGCAGCATGCGTTCCTGCATTTCGGTTCAATCCTTCTAAAGCCAACGCATAGTTCCATGTTCGTTTTGCCAGTGGATTAGATTCGATGAGTTCACCAATTTTAGGCTCTTTGTCAAAAGAGTTGGTCAGGTTAATTCCCAACTCATCAGGAATTAATTTTGCCATCGCATCGGCTTGAGCGTAGGGCATATCTAAAACCCGTGCTACATCTCTTATGACCCCTTTGGCTTGAAGTTTACCAAAAGTAATAATCTGTGCAACGTTTACCCGACCATATTTGTTAATTACATAGTCGAGTATTTCTTGTCGTCGTGCTTGACAAAAGTCCATATCAATGTCGGGCATACTCACCCGTTCAGGGTTCAAAAATCGCTCAAAAAGTAAACCATAAGGAATGGGGTCAATATCGGTGATTTCTAATGAATATGCCACAAGTGAACCTGCTGCTGATCCACGACCTGGACCTACTGGAATATCCATTTTTTTAGCTGCATCAACAAACTCCCAAACAATGAGCATATACCCAGGGAACTTCATGGAGTTTATGATGTCCATCTCTACTTGTAGTCTATCTCTGTACTCTTGGTGTCGCTCTGGTGGTACTATTTTTAGCCGTTTTTCAAGCCCTTTTTTAGAGAGATGATTAAAGAGAAGGATGTCATTTTCTAGAGAATATTCCTCTTCATTGGGCAGTGCTATTCGCTCTTCTTTGGCTATTTGTTGGGTAAATTTAAAGTTAGGAGGGGTTGGGTCTCCAAGTTTTATCTCTAGGTTACATTTATCGGCTATCTCTTGGGTATTCTCTAGGGCTTCGGGTATGTCCGCAAAAAGTTGTGCCATCTGTTCGGGTGATTTTACGTAAAACTCATGTACCGAGTGACGCATACGTTTTGGGTCATCGTAGAGTTTGTTCATCGCAATACACATAAACGCTTCATGGGCATCGGCATCTTTTTGAACGGTATAGTGTGTGTCGTTGGTGGCAATAATTTTTATGCCTGTCTCTTGTGAAAGTTGAATGATTTGTTTGTCAATGTTGTATTGATGGTCAATTCCATGACGCATAATTTCCATGTAAAAATCATCCCCAAAGACCTCTTTGTATTTCAGTGCCACCCGTTTTGCTTCTTCATATCCTTTCGCTCCATTTTTAATATTTCGCTCCGAGAGATTCAAATGCCAGTTAATTTCCCCTTGCAAACACGCCGAAGAGCAGATAAGCCCCTCCGCATTCTCTTTGAGTAAATCCCAATTAATTCGAGGATAGTAATAAAATCCATTAATATAGGCTTGTGAACTTAAAAACATTAAATTTTTATAACCAATTTCATTTTTGGCATAGAGACACAAGTGAAACCGTTTTCGGGTACTCTTATCACCAATATCGGCTTTGTTATGAACATACGCTTCCATTCCAATAATGGGTTTAATCCCCTCTTTACGCATGGTATTATAAAAATCAATCGCTCCAAACATATTTCCATGGTCAGTCATGGCAACAGAGGTCATGCCAAGTTCTTTAATTTTTTGAGCCAGAACTTTGATTTTATTGGCACCATCAAGCATAGAGTATTCGGTGTGTAGGTGTAGGTGCGTGAATTTTGTTGTTGACATA
>DYMW01000067.1 GCA_020721385.1 Sulfurovum sp.
CAGTCCCATTAGAACAACAATTGTCAGTAATCCTCCTGCAATACCTGCAAGTACATCATCACCCATGACACCGAGTCCACCTTTTACTTTTCGGTCAATAAGACCAATGGTAGAGGGTTTCCAAATATCAAAGAGTCTAAAGGCTAAAAACGAACCAACAATAGCCATTTCATGAGCATACAGATAGGTCATGGTTTGAGCTGTGGAAAGTGCCAACATAAGGGCTATCCACATTCCTGATACTTCATCAATGACAATGCTTTTATCATCATGACTTCCAGTGGCTTTTTCATATTTGTTGATTTCAAAAATTCCAATAATGGTAATGGCAAGGGTGAGCATAAAGAGTGTCTCCATGGGGAAAAACTCTAAAACAATAAGCCCTACAATAAGGGCTGCAAAACTTCCTACAGTTCCAGGGGCTTTTGGGCTTAGACCTGTACCGAAAAAGGTGATAAAAAGTCTGTTTAAATTCATCGGTTATTGTACTCCGTTTATGTCAATGATGTGGTCTGATAAAGACCCATAAGTTGAATATAAAAATCCTCTTCGCTATGCTCTTCCATCAATCCAACATTGGGCATTAGTGCATCATATATGGCTTGTAAATGGCTAAAACGGTTAGGGTAGAGAGCCGATAAAATACTTGCTGAAACTTCTCTTCTTACCAAAACACTTGGTGGCATCATTCCTTCTTGAATCAATTGTAAAATTGATGGCGAATGGTAGTGTATATGGTGGTGTTGTCCATGAGGACAGGTGGTGGTACTGACCAAGGTTCGACACTTGTTACAATAGACATATTGCTCTACGGTATTGACTTCAATTTTAATTCCTTTGGTGGTATCAAAAATAGAATTTAGATGATTATGGTCATAATATAACCCCAATCCAGCATGATTTTTACCAATAACCAAACGGGTACATCCATAGTTTTTGGCAACAAGTGCATCTAAGACCAATTCATTGTATCCTGCAAAAATATACGAGTTCTCCAAAGGAACAACAATAATTTTATTGGGTGGAACAAAATTTTCAATAAAGGTCATGAGTGCTTCATAGCGAATATCGTAGCGTAGTCCATTGGTTTCATTGAACGGTTTTAATAAAAAAAGTACCACCATATCAGATTGGTCAAGGGCTTGACGTATCATTCTTTCATGGGCACGGTTTAAAGGATTGGCTGCCAACATTAAGGCAGATATGCTTTTAGCATTCTGTTCTTTAATCATGTTTTCAACCATTTTTTTGGTTCCTGCAATCAAAGGATAGTTGACATGATACTCTCCTGTGACCGCCATACTACCCAATCGATCAATGGTCTTTTTAACCCCTGGATGCGAAACATCTGAAGTTCCATAGATACACTGTAATCGCTCTTCTGGGTCAATGGTAAAAGTCTCTTGGACGGTTAGTTCACCCACAACACGGTGTTCATGAATCAAATCAACAATATCACCTTGGTTTAAGCTTTTGATACATGTTTCATTTTTAATTCCTTTGGGTGCCAATAGAAAAGGAAACGGATAAGGAACACCTTTATACATTTTTGTTTCACTGACTTCAATTGCTTCAGCTTCACTCATGAGTTTGGTTACAGGAGCAATAAGCCCCTCTTGAACCAACGCCAGTGTAGAGAGAGCTTCTGCGTCAATATAGAGCTGCTTATTTCTTTTTGAAGATGCCATATTTTTTCCTTTTTTCCCATAAACTTTTTCTTGAAATACCTAATTTTTTGGACAGTTCTGTATCGGGGAACTGATATTGAAAGTTGTTAACAATAAATTTAACATAATCATCAATGGTTAAAATTTCGTTTTGGTCATAGAGTTTATTGTCTGTATTTATCTCTATGGATTTATAGGGTGTTTCAACCTCTGAGGTTGTCGAAATAATAAACTCACGATGTTTCAATAACTCAAAGAGTTGTTCTCTTTCAGTTTTTTTTAGTGTTTGTAGATCAGAGATGTAGAGAATATGCTTTGGATTGGCATTCTCTATTTTTGTTTTCCATTCTTTTGAATTTAGGGGAACAAAAATTAAAACTCTATCTTTAAGTTTAGCATATTCAAATGCAAGTTTATCAATAAGCTTTACATAATTTGTCAAAATAACAAGAGGTGTAGAGATTTTGTCTATATCGTCATCGGTTTGAATATCTTGAAGCAGATATTCATTGTACTCTTTATAAAGATTTTTATATTTTCTAAGGGTTTGATACTCTCTGTAGTGTTCAATTTTACGTTGAAGCTCTTCAATCATAAAGGGTTTAACAATATAATCATTCGCACCCAATTTTAAGGGAGCCGATACGGTGTCATTATTAATATACGAAACCATTAAAATGATAATTTTGTCTTTATACTTGGTAATCAGAGGATTAAAGCTTTGCCCTGGTAAATTGGTAGAGAGGAGATAGGCATCTCCTGTACTTTTTCCCATTGCTTCTTTGATAGAGGAATAAACTTCGGTTTCATATCCAGCTTGATTTAGTTTTGTTGAGATGCTTTGAGCCAAATAGAGCTCATTTTCAATTATGGTAATTTTCATTGTTGTGTCCAATCATAATAATATAGTGTGGCAACCGCTTCAACCGCTACGCCCTCTTTTCGTCCAATCCAACCCAGTTTTTCAGCAGTGGTGGCTTTTATATTGACAAGATTCGGGGTTAAGTTTAATAGCTTTGCTAAATTAAACCGCATGGCTTTTTTGTAGGTGAGCAATCGTGGAGTTTGGGCAATAATGGTTAAATCCACATTGCCAATAACATACCCAAGGTCACGTAACCTACGAACCGTATCGTTTAAAAGTTCACTAGAATCGGCTCCTTTATAGTCGTCGGAAGTATCGGGATAAAATTCACCAATGTCACCCAATCCTCCAGCCCCAAGCAATGCATCAATAATCGCATGAATGGCTACATCGCCATCGCTATGGGCTTTAAATCCAAATGGTGAATCGATGTGTATGCCACAAAGCATCATCGGTTTTCCCTCTTCAAAAGGATGAATATCAATTCCAAATCCTATCAATGCTTGGGTTGAAGGTTTTTTGATACACGGAAGTTTTTTTAAATCTTCAACGGTGGTGAGTTTATGTGCCGTAGGTGAACCCTCTACAAAAATAATCTCTCCCCCTTGTGAAGCAATGGCTGAACTGTCATCGGTAAACTCTTGATTGCCTAAGAGTGCTTTTTTCAAAGTAGGCGTACAAGAGAGTTGTGGTGTTTGGATAATTTGTGTCTTTTCTCTGTCAATGGGTTGTTGATTAAAGTAAAGGGTATCCACAACTTTGAGTGTAGGAACGACACAACTCATGCTTTTTTTTGCAGAAATGACACGCTCAATCATCGCAATATCAAGACAACAACGGGCAATATCTGAGACCAGTACAAAAGGAGTTGTTACCACTTCTAGTGCATTGCGTAGAGATGCCTGACGCGTTGAACCTCCTTCTATAAAACGATGGTTTGAAAAGTTGGACATACTTTGTATATCCTCTTTGGAGGATACAATGATGGTCTCTTTGAAGGGATACAGTGATTCAAAATTATGGGCAACTTGCAACCACAAAGGTTGCTTGTCACTCCATAACCACTGCTTTTTAGGAGGTAGTTTAAATCGTGAGGCTGAACCCGCCCCCAAAAGTATCAGTGTGATGTCTGACAATAGAACTCCTTTTAAATTTTTAGTGTAACGAGATTATACATGGGTAACCTTTAGTAACACTTTAAGTATGTTACTTTTTTACACTCAAAATATTAAAAAAATTTATTTAAACTGATGCCAAAAAGGTGTTCCTATCACAGGTGTTGAAGGAGAAGCAAATTCACGTTGTTGCATTACTCCTGCTTCATACCCCAAACGTCCTGCTGTTATGGCATATTTAAAAGCATTTGCCATTTTTACAGGGTCCCCAGCCAATGCAATGGCAGAGTTGAGTAAAACCCCATCATACCCCAATTCCATGGCTTTGGTGGCGTGTGAGGGTTTACCAATTCCTGCATCGACAATGAGTTTGAGTTTTGGAAACTGTTTTCTTATGGCAGTTAGGTTGTCAGGATTCATAAGCCCTTTTCCTGAACCAATCATGGAACCCCAAGGCATAAGAATATTGCACCCCACATCCGCCAATCGTTTGGCAACCACCAAGTCGTCTGTGGTATAAGGAAACACTTCAAATCCCTCTTTTATTAATATCTCTGCAGCTTTTACCGTTTCAAATGGATCAGGTTGTAGGTTGTATTGGTCACCGATGACTTCAAGTTTTATCCAATTGGTTCCAAAAACTTCACGTGCCATTTGTGCGGTGGTAATCGCCTCTTTTGCCGAGTGACATCCTGCGGTGTTGGGCAAGACGTTGATGTTTAACGATTTAATAATGTTCCAAAAGCTGTTGCCTGCTTTACCATTATTATTGTTGTCACCAGCGGATTGACGACGCAAGGAGACGGTTACGATCTGTGCTTCTGATATTTTAATTGCCTCTTCCATATTGGCAGGATTTGGATAAAGGGCTGAACCAATGAGCAGTCTACTGTTTAGAGTCTTTCCACCAATTTCCCATGTATTGTTATTGTTGTTCATCTCAACCTCCTTGTACGGGTGTAAGTATATCTATGGTGTCACCATTTTCTATAATGGTTGTCTCATACGATTTGATGGCTACAAACGTTGTGTTAACAGCCACAGCAAAACCTTGGGTTGTATAGTTTAAAGCCACGATGAGCTCTTTGACATTTAAACCCTCTTTTACCTCTTTTATTTCGCCGTTTACGCTTATGGTTATCATTTGAATATTCCTTCATTTAACGCTTGTTCAACAATAGCAGGAGCCATTAAGTACCCGTGTCGATAAAGTCCATTGATGCGTGTAAGTTTATCGCTGTTCTCTATTTTGGGTAAATTGTCTTTAAGCGTTGGTCGACAGTTGGTGACCATATTGACAATTCGAGCTTCTCCAAAACCTGAATGCACCGAGTAGACCGCCGATAAGAGTTCCAAACTTGAACGCACCGACATGGGGCTTTTGTCTTCACTCTCTATTTCCGTTGCTCCAATAATATAACGGTTATTAGGACGTGGTACAATATAAATCTTATATC
The DNA here is from genome assembly GCA_020721385.1 of Sulfurovum sp. Lineage (GTDB taxonomy): Bacteria > Campylobacterota > Campylobacteria > Campylobacterales > Sulfurovaceae > UBA1140. The sequence goes on from DYMW01000067.1 coordinate 5,105, forward strand.
GAGGATGCAACATTCGTGTAGGTCGTGTTATCTTAACTTCAGATGTTTCCAACCAAAAAACTTCACCACGAACGCCTCTTAGATTTTCCATTTGTACATTTGCACCTAAACCACGTGCATCAAAAACCCAATCATAGCGTTCACTTTGATTACCAAAGTAGAGCATTCCCTCTTCTACTTTGTCAACGGTGGTATTTTGATGCCATGTTACATGAGGATGAGCCAAAAGATAGTCACTCGAAGTTTTCATAAATACTTGAGCATCTACTTGTCCCTCGTGTGGAAGATAGAACCCTTTGGTGTGTTGAGCCAAATCAGGTTCCAGCTCCATGATTTCGGCTTGGTTTAATCGTTTAATTTTTGAGGCTTCGGCAACTTTAGATTGCAGTGTTTCAATAAAGTGTTCGAGTTCATTTGCATCTTGAGGGTGTGCGGTGATAATGCTTCCCTTTTGTTGAAAACTTTCCATAATGCCCAGTTGTTCTAAAAGTGATGGCCAAAGCTCAATAGAGCGTTGACCAATGTCAAATATAATCGATTCGGCACTCTCCAACTCGGCAAACACGGCCAACATTCCTGCTGCTGTAATCCCTGCTGCTTCTTCTCCATAGGCTGTGTCACTGTCGTATAGGGTGATGTTGTACCCTTTTTTTAAGAGGTTGAGTGCCAACACTCTTCCTACCAATCCTGCCCCTGCTATTGCTATGTTCATAATTTTCCTTTTATTTTTTTCATTCCTACAGATTTTTTACATGTTTAGCTTATCTGCTTCAACATACACTTCGCTTCCCATTTCTTTAAATTTCATCGACATGGCATCCATTCCAAGTTGTTTGGCGGTCTCTACATCGGTTTCTAATGTATTGGCATACTCACGAACTGCTGCCGAGATTTTCATAGAACAAAATTTTGGCCCACACATAGAACAAAAATGTGCTACTTTAGCAGCTTCCATTGGCATGGTTGCATCGTGATATTCTCTGGCACGTTCAGGGTCAAGACCGATGTTAAATTGGTCAACCCATCTAAATTCAAATCGTGCCAAACTCATCGCGTCATCTCTGGCTCTGGCCCCTGGGTGACCTTTGGCAATATCTGCTGCATGGGCTGCGATTTTATAGGTAATGAGTCCCTCTTTGACATCGTCTCTGTTTGGTAGACCCAAATGTTCTTTTGGTGTTACGTAACAGAGCATTGCACATCCATACCAACCAATCATCGCAGCACCAATACCTGAGGTAAAGTGGTCATAACCTGGAGCAATATCGGTCGTGAGGGGTCCGAGTGTATAGAATGGAGCTTCGTGACAATATTCTAATTGTTTGTCCATGTTCTCTTTGATGAGGTGCATTGGAACGTGACCTGGCCCTTCGATAAGCGTTTGCACATCATGTTTCCATGCGATTTTGGTTAAACGCCCCAACTCTTTAAGCTCTCCAAATTGGGCTTCATCGTTCGCATCGGCTCCACTTCCAGGGCGTAATCCATCACCAAGTGAGAAAGTTACATCATAGGCTTTCATAATTTCACAAATCTCTTCAAAGTGTGTGTTCAAAAAGTTCTCTTTGTGGTGATGAATCATCCATTTAGCCATAATAGAACCCCCACGGCTTACGATTCCTGTTACACGTTTGGCGGTCATTGGTACATGGTGCAATAACAATCCTGCATGAATGGTAAAATAGTCCACCCCTTGCTCTGCTTGTTCTATCAAGGTATCTCTAAAGACTTCCCATGTTAAATCTTCGGCAATTCCATTAACTTTCTCTAATGCTTGATAGATAGGCACGGTGCCAATAGGAACAGGTGAGTTTCGTAAAATCCAGTCGCGTGTGGTGTGGATATTTTTACCTGTCGATAAATCCATAACGGTATCTCCACCCCAACGGGTTGACCATACCATTTTTTCAACTTCTTCAGCGATGCTTGATGTGGTTGCAGAGTTACCAATGTTGGCGTTTACTTTTACCAAGAAGTTACGTCCAATAATCATTGGCTCAACTTCTGGGTGGTTAATGTTACAAGGAATAACCGCACGACCTTCAGCTACCTCTTTCCGTACAAATTCAGGAGTGACTATTTGGGGTAAGTTTGCTCCAAAATTTTTACCTTTAAGCCGTGCTTCACGCTCTTCATCTTGTAAATATTCAGCACTCATGGCAAGGTTTTGATTTTCACGAATGGCAATGAATTCCATTTCAGGGGTAATGATTCCTTGTCGTGCGTACCAAAGTTGAGAAACATTTTTGCCTTTTTTGGCACGAAGTGGGGTTCTTACTAACCCTTTTGAACCTGCTGTTACGAATTCGAGTTGTTCATCGGTGTTGTACCCGTTATCCGCAGGAGCCATAATACGCCCTTGGTAGGCTTCTACATCGCCACGTGCCATAATCCACTTTTTACGAATGGCTGGAATTCCTTCCCCCACATCTATCTCTATTGATGGGTCTGTATAGGGACCAGAGGTATCATAAACACCAAGTTTGGTGCCATTACTTAAAGCAATTTCACGTACAGGTACACGAATATCTTTGTGTATTTTACCATTAAGGTAAACTTTTGTCGACGCAGGAAATGGTTCTCTGGTCAGTAGTTCGTTTGATGTGGTTAATGTGTCTTTGTAGGGTTTTGTCATGTTTTTTCCTCTTTTAAAGTTAAGTAGAGGAAAAGAAAGCAGATAAATAGAACAAATATTTTATAGGATAGAACCCTAGAAATAGTGTTTTTAGATTATATACATTCTCTTCCTTACGCTGGAATTATCCAGTTCAAGTTCTACGGAATCAGCAACAATGTGCTATCTCAGCCTACATCTAAAATGTATTTGGCACTCCGAGAGATGAACCCAACTTATACATGATGAAAAATTATAGTTTGCTGAATATTGATAATTTTTTTAGATAATTTTTTTGGTCGAGACATTTTGCTTTTTTTTAGATAAAATTACATTTTAA
>DYMW01000068.1:0-2746 GCA_020721385.1 Sulfurovum sp.
TGTAATTTATTGCGTACATTATATAAGTCCCAATAGATATTAATCGCCTCTTCAAGTTCCTGCTCACTCAATTTGCTCTTATCTTTAACCGAAAATCGTTCAATAAACAAATCAGACATCAAAGAGGTATCTTCTTTGGGATTTTTCAAATAGGCTTTGAGCGATGCTTTAAACGTATACTCTCCACTAAAGGTTTTGATATAGGTCATAAACATACGCTCTAATGAAGAGGGTAGATAACGATGACACGGTATGCAATCTCGCTCATAAATGGTACTTTTATTATTTTGAGCATAAAGCATGAGTGATAACATCAAAAAAAGCACTATTTTTTTAATCATGATTAATCCCTTTTGGAAATTCTACTTTAATCATGGTTCCCTCTTTTAAAATGGATTTGACTTCTATTTTGAGATGATACTCATCAATAATACTTTTGACAATATGAAGCCCTATACCAAACCCTCCTTCAGTGTCATTAAAGCGTGAATAACGTTCAAATATAGATGTTACTTGATCTGCTTTAATTCCAATGCCTGTATCTTTAATTATAAAATAATCTGCCCGTAAAATAATTGTAATGGTTCCTGAACGTTTGTTGTATTTTATCGCATTTGAAATCAAATTATCAATCACTCGGGCAATCTTTATACTGTCTATAAATATCTCTGAATCTTCTAAATCCAATACAAAGTCAATCTTTTTAGAGGTAGCTAAAATATTAAAGTATTCCACTCTATCCAAAATGAGTGCCTTTAAATCAATCCATTCCTCTTGTGACTTTCTAGCATGACCCAAAGTAAGATAGGTTAAATCTTGATACAAATGTGACACAGTTTTAGCTGCAATATTCATCCGTAAAAGTCTTTTTTTATTTTTTTCACTCATAACAGAAGTATCCATCAGTTCAATATTGGCTAAAATCGCCGTAATGGGCGTATTGATTTCATGCGTGGTATCTTTAATAAAATCATCTAGTAATGTAATAAAATTTCTCATGGGACGTAAAAAAAGTTTCACAAAGAAAACTCCAAAAATGACCAAAACAATTAACATTAAACTGCCCAAAAAAAGAATATTATGCATGGTCTCTTTCGCCCACTCTTTATCTGCATCTATCTCTATAAAAAGATATTTGGCACCCAAATAGTAATCATCAAGATATTTCACAAAATGTATTTTATTTCCACGAACATAAACCTCATGGTCAAAATCAATATCATTATTCTTCAAAGTAGAAAATATCAAAACACGTTCAATATCATAAATGGCACTCTCAAAATAGTCACTTCTTGGATAGTTGGTGCGTTCAGGAAAGTAGTGATGTAAGATTTTCAACTCTTTAACCTGCTCATTGGCATACGAAGAGAGTAAGGTACGATTATTAGAGAGCATCAACTGCTTTTGACTTTGATAATAGAAAACCCCTAGTAACAGTAAAATGGCTGTTACTAGAAAAATATAGAGTAAAAGAAATCGTATAAGTGAGCGTTTTTCACTGCTACGAAGTAAATTTGTACCCTTGTTTTTTGATACTAACAATTCTATCCTTACCTATAATTTTACGAATATTTTTTATATACGTTCGCAATGCTGTATCACTAGGATCCTCATCATAATCCCACAACTCTTTATAAATTCTATCATGCGATAACACCTCATTGGGATGCTTCATAAAAAGTTTAAAAAGTGCCGACTCTTTGTTGCCTAAGGTTTCAGCATAACCATCCACAATCAACTCATTAGACTTCGTATTGTATTCAATATTTTCTGCGATAAAAATCATATTGGTTGCTTCATGAAAAAATCCTCTTCGCAACAAGGTTTCAATACGAATTAACAACTCCTTAATCACAAAAGGTTTTCTAATATAATCATCACATCCACTTTGAAACCCTCGCTCTAAATCATCAACCACATTCAATGAAGTAATAAAAATAGAAGGAGAAACAACACCATTTTTCCTTGCCTCTTTAAGTAAAGTAAATCCATCTATCCCTGGTGTATTAACATCAAGAAGCAATAAATCATACTTGGTTTCATAAAGTTTATCTTGGGCTTCATGACCATCATAGGTACTGTCAACAATATAACCTTCATCTTCTAAAAAATCGGTTACAGTTTCATTTAAATTTGCATCATCTTCAAGTAGCAATATTTTTGCTTTAGCCATGACACACTCCTCTATCTTGCATTTACTATAACATAATTAAACAAATTGTTTAGCCCAACTTACCAATCTTCCAACACTCATGGCACCAGAAACACGATCTACCTCTTTGGTTCCTTTAAAAACAATCAATGTTGGAATACTTTGAATGCCATAAAGAGCACCCAACTCTTGATGCTCTTCTGTATTAACCTTTAAAAATTGCACTTGTAGAGAAAGTTCCATAGAAGCCTCTTCAAATGCAGGTGCCATCTGACGACAAGGTCCACACCAAGGAGCCCAAAAATCCACAATGACAGGTATTTCACTGTTGACTAAAATATGTAACAAATCCTCTTTATCCACGGCTAATGGTTTTTGATCCAACATCGACTCTTTACAATGACCACAATTGGCTTTGGCATAACTCTCTTTTTTAGGTATCTTATTTACTTTTCCACAATGTGGACATACAACTTTTACACTCATATTTGTTTCCTTTTATACAGTTAGAAATATTATATCCCATAAAGATTAATAAAATGTAAATATTTTAATGCAATTTAAAAAAGTTACATTATGATAAAGCCATAAAAA
>DYMW01000068.1:2846-7916 GCA_020721385.1 Sulfurovum sp.
GAGGAGCGTACCTATGACATTATTGACCAAATGCAAGAATTTTTCTCCGATGACATTGTCACTGTAGTAGAAGAGTTAGACCGTTTTTATCCTGCAGAAGCGTACCATCAAAATTACTATAGAAACAATCCTACACAAGGGTATTGTATGGCAGTTGTTGCCCCTAAAATCAACAAAGTTAGACACCATTTTCCAGATAAGACTGATGAAGATTTCTAGCTATATTAGAAAAGGGATTAAAATTATTTTACTCCCTTTTTTACTCATACTTTTTTATTTTATGATTGCCCTTCTTTTTTGTTGGTTTCCTAAAAACCACATTGAACCATCACCACAACACCATCAAACAAAAACCGTTTATATTCTTTACGATGAAATGCACAGCGATATTGTCCTAAAAATTGATAAAAAATGGCAAACCTATCTTCCTGAAATCACCAAAAATCGACAAGGATATTTGACCTTTGGATGGGGAGACAAAGAGACCTACCTTAACACACCTACATGGAGTGACCTTAAACTCTCAACCACACTCAAAGCCCTTTTTATCAATACCCCTTCACTTATACACATGAGTTATTATCCCAATATTCACCATAGTGCTAATCTAAAATCAATTCATATCACAAAAGAGCAATATCAAAAAATCGAAGATTCTCTACTAAAAAGCTTTGGAAAAAGCCCAACTTACTACCACCAAGGATATGGATTAAACGATGCTTTTTATACGTCTCCACTAGACTACAATCTGATACAAACATGCAATACATGGTCGGGAGATATTTTACGAGATGCCAATATCTCTATGAGCTATTGGACACCGTTTAGTGCATGTGTTACAAAAAACCTTCCGAACTAAAAAGCTTATCCTAATATAGAAATTGCAGTTTCTCGAATCAAAGCCACCACCTCATCACCCACTTCCAAATTCATCTCTAATGAGGCTTTTAGTGTAATAATGACCTCTAAATTTACCCCATTCATCTCAAGTACAATGCTACTTAATAATTTTCCATTGTTTACTTTGGTTACAGTCATATTGAACTGATTGGTATAGCTTAATAATCCTGAAAAATTTTTAGCAAGGGCAATGTCGGTTGAGTTCACACTTAAGGTTACCAAATCACCCACTTTTAATCTGGAGTTCAACTCCAAACTTACCAAATGAATCGTTTGAGTTCCCATAGCAAAAGTAAGTGCATGGAGCATCTCAACATTTTCTATCTGTGTAAGTGTTGCCTCAAATTGGTTCATGGAACAATGTATCCAAATTTGCTAAATATCTCTTTGGCTTTTTTACTCAACATAAAAGCATAAAACGCTGAAACTTCCGCATTTTTTTGACCCTCTTTGAGGATTACCATTCCTTGATTAATGGGTGTATAAAGTTTTGGATCAACATCACTCCAATTCACACCCTCTTTGTATTGTGCCATTTGTGGGCTATAGAGAGATGATTTCGCAATAAAACCGATATCTGATGCAGTCACTGCATACGTAACGGCTTGTGAAATTGATTCTGCATAGACAAATTTACTTTGAACCAACTCTAAAAGTTTTACATTTTCAAACGCTTCGATGGTTGCTTTTCCATAAGGAGCTGTTTTAGGATTGGCAAGGGCTATTTTTTTAATATCTTCATTTCTAAATAACTCTATTCCTTTAGAAAAATCTTGTGGTTTACTGCTAAGATACGCCAATGAACCTTGTGCATAGACCAAAGGTTTGGTCACAGCCAAATCCTCTTCATAAAGTTTTTCTGCATACATCATATCTGCAGCCATCAAAATCTCATAGGGTGCTCCATTTTTAATCTGTGCGGTCAGTTTACCTGTACTTCCTAAGGTGACTTGTACTTTGGTATCGGGATAAAGCTCATTAAATGCTTTGGTTAAATCTTCTATCGCATACGATAGATTGGCTGCTAAAGCGAGTTTAATCTCTCCTGCCATGCTGTAACTTGAAAGTAATAACGCAGTAATCAATAATTTTAATTTCATTTTTTTCCTTTTTGTATTAAATAATTTTTCTATTTGCCCAAAATAACATCAGATGCCTTAATAATGGCACTCACGCTATCTCCAACTTTTAATCCCAAATCTCTTAAAGCATTAGAAGTGACAACCGAAGCTATCATCTCAGAATTTCCTGTATCAATCAACACTTCACTGTTGATTTCTCCTAAATGTATCTCTTTAATAACTCCTTGAAATTTATTTCTAGCACTGATATTAAGACTAATGTCTGTAGTAAGCAGTACCGAACTTGATTTAAATATCGCAACCACTTCATCATCTACTTGTAAATGAAGATTCTCGACCGCACCATTGGTAATCACACTCACCAAGCTGTAACCGCTTTTCAGTTTAATATAAACAGATGAATTGACTTTTCCTGTTTCAATATACTCTACAACACCTTGTATCTGATTTCTTGCACTGATTTGCATGGCTAACCTTCCTATGATTTTTAATGTTCCCGTGTCTATATCGGTTCGTTCTTCTAAACTTTTGAGAAACTTTTTCTGTTCCTCTTTTAACAATCTATAGGTTTTCAATAGATTTTCGCCATAAGCCGTAAGTTTCGTTCCTCCTCCACCCACACCACCTGTCTCTCTAATTAAAATCGGTGTATGAGAGAGGTTATTCATAGAATCAACGGCTTCCCATGCCGATTTATAGCTCATGGGAATCTCTTTGGCTGCTTTGCTGATTGAACCCATGCGTTGAATGGCAAAGAGTAACTCAATACGCTTTTCCAGTAAAAATGGCTGATTGAACAGTTCTAAGGTTAAATTCGATGAAATTTCCATGGTTTTCTCCTTTTTTAGTTATAAACTTCCATCTTCGTACCTATATCGCTCAATCCACAAAGATACATGGCACTCGTTACCACACCATCAACACCTGTTTGGGCATAGCTTTTCACATTACTCAAATTAATACCACCTGTAACCAAAATTTTAATCTCTTTAAAATGTTCATTTCGATACGCCACTGTAGCTTCTACTAAGTCTATCGCCAACTTATCAAGTTGAAGCACATCGGCTCCATGGTGCATCAAAGCTTTAGCATCGTCAAGCGTGTGCGATTCAACCACGATTTTTTTCTCAGGTGCTTTTACTTTAAACGCTTCTATCGCTTCATAAAACTCTTCTAACGATGCATAAACTGTTCTATGCTGGGGAAACAGTAGTATTGTTTCACTCAATCCCAAACGGTGAGGCATCGCTCCTCCTATCATGATTGATTTAATCGAAAATCGTTTGGTAAAAGGAAAAGTTTTACGCGTACCTAAAAGTTCACAATGGTCATTTACCGAGTCAATCTCACTTTTCATTTCGTGAGTATACGTAGCAATTTTACAACTGTACTCCAGTAAGACCTGTGCTAAACGCCACGCTTGATGTACTTTTTCATAATCTCCTTTAAACGACAATATCACATCGCCTTTATGGGCTTTGGTTTTAGAGGATAAACACGAAACAATCTCGCATCCCAACAGTTGGGCAATACGGGAAGCCTCTTCACTACAAGAGACCATCACCTCTTCTCTAGTAAAAATATCCAATCTTGATTGTTTATCTGAAGCCTCCTGTAGATAGGTTGTCAAATCAAAATAGGGAACATCCTCATTAATATAACTTTGTAACTCATAATCATTGAGTATAAACATTTTTTTCCTTTTAAATTATCATTTTTTTCTTCTCTAAGAGATATAAAATGGTGAAGAATAGTAGCGAAATAACCACCAAAACTGCACTTAAAATCAATGCCAACTGATGGTCTCCATCAAAAACAGCATTGTAAATCGCCAAAGAGATGGTATCGGTTTGACCAATAATATTTCCTCCAAGCATAAGTGTAATACCCACTTCTCCCATTGCCCTAGCACACGCAATTAGCAATGCAGAAAAAAGAGCGTTTTTAATACTCGGTAACGTAATAAACAGCAACGTTTTTACCCTACTTTTTCCACTCATATAGGACGCTTCAACAATAGACTGAGGAAACGACTCAATCGCTGATTGTAAAGGTTTTACCATCAATGGAAGACCTGCAATAAATCCTGCTATCACCAATCCATAAAAACTAAAAATAAATGCAATATTAAATTGAGCAAAAAAACTGCCAATATATCCATTTTTACCCAACAGTAAAAGGAGAAAAAATCCAATAGCAATAGGTGGAAAAATAAGAGGTAACGTCACCACTGTGTCTAAAAGCCAACGAAATTTTAATGCTCTTTGTGACAACAAATAGGCAAAAGGCACCCCTATTAATAAAAATAACACCATACTGCAACCCACTGTTTGAAAACTTAACAGTAGAGGATGGGTAATTTGTTCTAAATTATAATCCATACTTTTTTAAGATGTTTTTTGCCTCGCTTGAACTTAAAAACTGCATAAACTTCAAAGAAGACTCTTTGGTTGAAGCACTCAACTTTCCTGCCACAATCTCAATAGGTTCATAACTCTTCTCATCAACCACAATGTACCCTCCAAGTTTCTCTTGATTAACCAATGCTGTTGATAGATCAATAATACCTGCTTCAATTTCACCTGTGGTTAGATACGCCATGACTTGTGGTAACGTAGCAACTTCATAAAGTTTGTCTTTTACCGTATCATACAGTTTGGTTGAGATTAAAAAAGATAATCCTGCTTTACCATAAATGGTCTTTTTAGGTTGAGGAATGGCTATTTTTACAATTTTTTTATTCCCCAACTCTTCTACATTTACAAGTTTTATACCATGTGAAAAAGCAACCACCAATTTATCATTGCCTAAGATTCCATATTCGCTAATATTTAAATCACTTTTCTTTTCCAAATAGTTTTTATCACCCACCACAATATCAACATCACCACTTTTTGAAAGGGCAATAACCTGTTGCATGTTACCAAAAAGTGGTTCCACTTTGCCTCCATTGTGTTCAAAAACTTTAATCAATTCCATCATAGGCTTTTTGTATCCCGCAGCCGAAGCCACTCGGATACTCTGTGCACTTGCCATCAATCCTAACACTACCATTAAAAGTACTATTTTTTTAAACATCTTCTCTCCT
>DYMW01000069.1:0-3501 GCA_020721385.1 Sulfurovum sp.
ATTGTTGGAGTACCCATTATACTACTCTCTTGCTCACTCTTTAAATGTTCGACTTTTACGCTCTTCTTTTTTGTATCTTTATTTCCACACTCGGTAAAAAGAAACAAAATTCCTATCAATGTAAATGCAATAATTGCTGTATGTACCATTAATCAAACCTTCTTAAAATATTTACTGCCATTATATGTAACTTTTGTTAATATACTCTTTACAATTTTACTTTAAAAAAATAAATAATAATTACAAGTAACCTTTCTGCTACAAGGATTCCCCATCAAACATTACGAACTACAATCAATTATAAACCATCTTAAACAATTTACCTATATTTCTCGTGCCAGACGCATTGAAAACAACACCATAGAGCTTACCTTTGACAGAAACCAGAGCTATTTTTTTAACATGAGTCGAGGCGAGAGTTTTGTTTATAAAAGCAGTTCAAAACGACCACTCCAAGGATACAATGCACCGTTTGATACCCTATTGCATTCACTCATATCTGCTTCTAAAATAGTTGATGTTGAAATCCCCAATCATGACAGAATCATACGCTTTACTTTGATATCTAAAAGTGCTTACAAAGAGAATATTGTTGTTTTACAATTTGAATTTACAGGCAGACACACCAATGCCATTTTGATTGATGACAATGAAGTTACCATTGAAGCCTTACGGCATATTGATGGTGATAGTTCGTTTCGCGTGATTCGCCCAGGGGTTGAACTGCTTTGTATTCCTCCTTACGAACAATTAGAAACCCATCAAGAGATTGAAAATATAGAGCAATATTTAGAAAAAAAGCATGAAGATTTTGAAAAAAAAAGGGTCAATGGTCTTAAAAAACAGAAACTTTTAAGCGTACAAAAAAAACGAGACAAACTCAAACATCTCCTTGAAAAACTCCCCAATCCTCAAAGCTTAGCCCAAGAAGAGAATCAATATAAAAACTACGGCAATCTCATTTTAGCCAACCTTTATCAAATCAAACCCTATGACACCAAACTCAACACCTATGATTTTGACGGTCATGATATAACCATCAACCTTCCCAAAGGCATTGTTCCCAATCGTATCAGTGAGTACTTTTTCAACCAATCAAAACGTGCCAAAGCCAAAGCGAAAAATGTCCATATCGAAGAGGAAAATTTACGCACAAAAATCGCTTTCTACAGCAATATGTGCCATGCCATTGAACAGGCAAAAGATAGCCATGAGTTGGAACTGTTGGTTCCAAAAAAAGTGACCTCACAACGCAAGAAAGAAAAAGTAAAAGAGTGCGAACTTTTTTGGATTGATGACCATAAAGTACTGGTTGGTAGAAATTCTAAAGAGAACCAAGCCTTACTAAAAATCGCCAAATCGAATGATATTTGGATGCACATTCGAGGTATTCCCTCATCACACCTTATTATTAGAACCGACAAACAGAACTTACCCGATTCGGTTATTGAAAAAGCTGCCAAACTTTGTGTTGATTTTTCACTCACCCAAGCAGGAGATTACGATGTCGATTATACCAAACGTAAATTTGTCAAGATTCAAGAAGGGTCGAATGTTGAATATGACAAATATCAAACCGTAAGGGTCAGGAAAGAGGGAATAGAAATACGAGAATAATCAAAATTTTGTTATAATCCTTGTAACAAAGAGGGAAAAGGATTTTCTATGAAGTTTATTACAGCAAACAAAGAACGATGGCTTACAGGTATGGCCTTAATTGTGGTGACACTTATTGTCGGTTACATTGATAACAAAACCGTTATGTGGCTCTATTTGGGAGCTTTTTATATTGTTGGGTTTAATGAAGCCGTTAAACTTTTTGATGTCCAACAAAAATTACCTTATATTTATGCCATTATCGTTTGGATTGTTGCCTACTTCTACCCCAATCCCGATGACCTCTTTTTCTTGATGGCAATCTTCTTTGGTGCCAAATTGGCGTATACCCAAGAACACGTTAAGAAAAAACTCATCTTACCTTTTCTCTATCCTGTTGTTGGATTTTTATTTATGTTCATGCTCTACAATGAGTTTGGAATCAAATGGCTTATGTGGTTGGTGATTGTGGTTGCCTCTACCGATGTGGGTGCATTTTTTGTGGGTAAAAGTATTGGTAAAACACCCTTTTCACCTACCTCTCCCACCAAAACATTAGAAGGGGTTGTTGGTGGTGTTTTTGTTGCGACCATTACAGGAACCATCTTTGCCTATTCAATGGATTTAGACTCCTTGTTCATTATTATTTGTATCTCATGGATTACCTCCATTGCCTCTATCTTTGGCGACCTTTTTGAAAGCTACCTCAAACGTGAAGCAGGAGTAAAAGACAGTGGTTCACTCTTACCAGGTCATGGTGGTGTACTTGATAGGGTTGATGGGTATCTCTTTGGTGTGGTTATCATGCTTATACTTTTAAGAGCATTATAATATGTCATCCATTGTACTTTTAGGTTCAACAGGCTCCATTGGGGTCAATACCCTTATACTTGCCCAACGCTACAACCTTAACGTTGAAGCGTTGGTTGCAGGTAAAAGCATCGATTTACTCAACCAACAAATCGCTCAATTTAACCCTAAATATGTTGCCATTGCTAACGCCAAAGATAGAGACAAAGTTAACCATACCCATGTCTTTTGTGGAACAGAAGGAATACTGGAACTGCTAGAACGTTCACAAAGCCCAACCGTGGTCAATGCGTTGGTGGGTTATGCAGGATTAGCCCCAACCTTAAAAGCCATAGAACTCGGACGCAAAGTAGCCCTTGCCAATAAAGAATCTCTCGTGGTGGCAGGTGAATTTATCGATATGAGTAAAATTGTTCCCATTGACAGCGAACATTTTGGTTTATGGTATCTGATGAATGAGCGACCCTTTTCTAAGCTTTATGTAACCGCTTCTGGTGGTGCATTTCGTGATTGGGACATTAACGATATGCAAAAAGCAACTTTTGCCCAAGCCCTCAAGCATCCCAACTGGTCAATGGGCAATAAAATCACCATTGATTCAGCAACCATGACCAATAAACTCTTTGAACTCTTAGAAGCAAAATGGTTGTTTAACACGAGCAATATCGATGCCTATATTGAGAAAAAATCCATCATTCACGCCCTAGTAGAGTTTAGTGATGGTTCAACCACCGCTCATTTTGCAGGGGTTGACATGAAACTCCCCATTGCTTTTGCACTCAATAATAAAGTAGAAGAAGAAATTTTACCGCCTGTTGATTTACTAAAAATGGGAGCGATTGAATTTCTACCCATTACCAGTGAGCGTTATCCGATTTGGGAAATTAAAGAGCATCTGTTACACAATCCTCACTTGGGTGTGGTGGTCAATGCCGCCAATGAAGAGGCGATTACCAAGTTTGAACAAGGAAAATGTGACTTCTTTGGTATGGGTAAAATGGTTTTAGATGCGTATGCCAAGTTTGATACCATCAGAGCAAAAAATATTGTGGAAATCATAGAGATAGACAAAGAAGTAAGAGCCTATGTCCAATA
>DYMW01000069.1:3601-7841 GCA_020721385.1 Sulfurovum sp.
ACCCTTAAAACCTTTTTTCCTTGTGATATACCTCCAAGACGTTATGCAAAAAAAATAGAAATGATAGTCTCCGACAATGACCCCTATATAACCGTAGAAGAAGCAGAAAATATGGCTAAAAGCATTCATGCATCCCTCACCATTATTGAAAATGCAGGACATATTAGTGCTAATAGTGGTTATGGAAAATGGAAATTTATAGAAAATTTGGTCATAGGAAAGAAATGATACTAAGCATAGAAAGTAGCTGTGATGACAGCTCAATCGCCATTACACACATAGAAGACAACCAACTTATCTTTCACAAAAAAATTTCACAAGAGAAGGAACATGCTTGTTATGGTGGGGTAGTTCCTGAACTTGCATCACGACTACATGCCATTGATTTACCCAATATTTTAGAAGCATGCAAACCTTATTTACCTCAACTTAAAGCCGTAGCAGTTACCAATCAACCAGGTCTTGGTGTCACGTTGTTAGAGGGAATTGCCATGGCAAAAACCATTGCTATGGTTCAAAACATTCCACTCTTAGCCGTGCATCATCTCAAAGGGCATATCTATTCACTTTTTATTGGAAAAGAGCAAATTCTTCCTCTTTTGGTGCTTCTGATTTCAGGTGGGCATACACAAGTTATTCGCGTAGAAAGTTTAGAAAAGATGACCATTTTAGCAACCAGTATTGACGATTCGGTTGGTGAAAGTTTTGATAAAACTGCCAAGATGATGAATTTGGGTTATCCTGGTGGACCCATTATCGAAAAACTGGCACTACAAGGCGATGAAAATCGTTTTGATTTTCCTGTACCACTACGCAACTCTCCACTGTTGGCATTTTCACTCTCGGGACTTAAAAATGCGGTGCGTTTGGCGATTGAAAGCTTGGGTGGGGCTAGTGAACTGAGTCATCAAGACCAATGTGATATTTCGGCTTCTTTTCAAAAAGCAGTCAAACTCCATTTGATACAAAAAAGTAAAAAAATCTTTGCCACAGAGCCAATAAAAGAGTTTGCCATTGTAGGTGGTGCAAGTGCCAATATGTATATTCGTAACGCCTATCAACAACTCTGTAAAGAGTATGGTAAAACATTGCATACCGCTCCGTTAGAGTTCTGTTCAGACAACGCTGCCATGATAGGGCGTTATGCGGTTGAAGCGTATAAAAAAGGGTTGTTTACCGACCCCTATCAAATAGATATTGTACAGACCAAGAAACAACAAATTGGGGCATTGCTATAAACCCAATGCTCTTAACACTTTTTAACTGAAATTACGGTAAAATAAAGACTTACTATACGTTGACGTTTATGTCAATATTGTCTTTTGAGCCTATCTCAAAAAATATCTTAATAAAAAATAATATGGAGTCTATCAATGGCAGAATATGGTGCTAGTAATATTAAAGTCCTTAAAGGACTAGAAGCAGTTAGAAAAAGACCAGGAATGTATATTGGGGATACCTCAATCAATGGATTGCATCATCTTGTCTATGAAGTTGTTGACAACTCAATAGATGAATCAATGGCTGGTTTTTGTGACACCATTAAAGTAACCCTTACCAAATCAGGTTCAGCGATTATCGAAGATAATGGTCGAGGTATTCCTGTTGCACTTCATCCTACCGAAAACATCTCTGCGGCTACGGTTGTACTCACCGTGCTTCATGCAGGTGGTAAATTTGATAAAGACACCTACAAAGTATCAGGTGGTCTACATGGAGTTGGGGTTTCTGTTGTAAATGCCCTCTCCAAAGATTTAAAACTAACCATTCATCGTGATGGAAATGTTTATGAACAATCTTTTCAAAAAGGTATTCCTCAAGAGATACTGGTTCAAACAGGCACCACGCGTAAGAAAGGTACCAAAATAGAATTTTGGGCGGATGAAACCATCTTTACGGAAGGAACCAATTTTCAAAAAGAAATTTTGACAAAAAGGTTCAAAGAACTTGCCTATTTGAATCCAAAAATCACCATTGATTTTAAAGATGAACGTGATGGAACCAAAGAACTTTTCCATTTTGAAGGAGGAATTAAACAGTTTGTTGAAGACATGAACACCAAAGAGCCTCTTTCAACTGCCCAATTTTTTCAAGGTAAAATGGAAGATATCGAAATAGACATTGCATTGATGTATTGTGACTCTGACACAGAAAAAGCACTTTCATTTGTTAACAACATTAAAACCGCTGATGGTGGTACACATGAAGCAGGATTTAGAGCTGGTTTAACCCGTTCTATGGCTTCATACATTCTTAAAAATGCCAATGCCAAAGAGAAAGGTACCAAAATTACAGGAGATGACTGTAAAGAGGGACTTATCTCTATTGTCTCTGTACGTGTTCCTGAACCACAATTTGAAGGGCAAACCAAAGGGAAACTTGGTTCTAGTTATGTTCGACCGTTGGTTCAAAAGTTCTTCTCGGAGAGTTTTAACAAATACCTAGAAGAGAGTCCTATTGAAGCCAAAGCCATTATGGCACAAGTACTTCTGGCTGCTCGTGGTCGTGATGCTGCCAAACGTGCCAAAGATTTGGTCAAACGTAAAGACTCCATGAGCATTGGAACACTTCCTGGAAAATTGGCAGATTGTCAAAGTAAAGACCCTGCAATTTCAGAGATTTATCTGGTCGAAGGGGATTCTGCTGGTGGTTCAGCGAAACAGGGTCGTGATAGGGTTTTTCAAGCAATTCTTCCTCTAAAAGGTAAAATTTTAAATGTTGAAAAAGCACGTTTAGAGAAAGTTTTAAAATCCGATGAGATTAAAAATATGATTACTGCGTTGGGTTGTGGAATTGGTGACGAGTTTAATGAAGATAAATTACGCTACCACAAAGTCATTATTATGACCGATGCCGATGTTGATGGTAGCCACATTCAAACGCTACTTATGACCTTCTTCTTTAGATTTTTACAACCAATTATCGACAAAGGGTATCTCTACTTAGCACAACCACCTCTTTACCGATACAAAAAAGGGAAAAATGAGACCTATCTTAAAGATGACAAATCGCTTAATGATTTCTTGATTGAAAATGGAATTGATGTTTTAGAATCTGAAACCATGGGAAAACAAGACCTAACGGAACTCTTTAAATTGGTGGCGTATTATAAAATGACACTAGGTGAAATAGAAAAACGTTTTGCCCTACCAGAAGTAATTCGATACATGGTTGAAAATCCTGATATTATCTCAACCGATAATGCCACTTTGGCTGTAACACTAGAAGCCTATATTATGGGTTTAGGCTACAATATTTTAAGTAAAACGGTTAATGAAGAACTGATTCAATACTTTGTTCAAACCGCCGATGGATTAGAAGAACTTATTGTTGATGACAACCTTTTTACCTCTCCTCACTACAATGAAGCGATTTACATGAACAAAAAGATTAATGAAAGAATCACCGATGAGTATAAAGACAAAGACCTTTTGGCACTCTTAAAAAATGTTGAAAGCAGTGCCAAAAAAGGTGCTTATATTCAACGATACAAAGGGCTAGGTGAGATGAACCCTGAACAACTTTGGGAGACCACCATGAACCCTGAAGACAGACGACTTCTTAAAGTGGTTATTGATGATGAAGAGGTTGCAAGTGATACTTTTGTACTCTTTATGGGTGATGAAGTTGAACCACGACGGGCATATATTGAAACCCATGCCAAAGATGTTAAACATTTAGATGTATAGAAAAAAATAGTTAAGGATAAAATATTGAAATACGGTGAACAAGAGATAATAGACTTTGACATTAATGTGGCAGAAAACTACTGGCCAAATGAGCATCAAAAAAACTATACGATAGATATTGAACTACCTGAGTTTATGTGCAAATGTCCACGAAGTGGCTACCCTGATTTTGCCAATATTAAACTCAGCTACTGCCCTGATGAGAGAGTCATTGAGCTCAAAGCGTTAAAACTCTACATCAACAGTTTTATGAACCGACACATCTCTCATGAGAACTCGGCAAATGAAATTTTTGATGCATTAAACCAAAACATGAAACCAAAATGGATTAAAGTGGTAGCCGACTATAACCCAAGGGGAAATGTTCATACCATCATTACCATAGACAGTCGAGACAACAAGTAAAAAAAGAGGAGAAGACACCTCCTTCTCTTTTTTACACTTTATACCAATTTTTCATTAAGTCACACTTTTTTATCGTTACTCACCTGTTCCGTAATGGGTCGAAAGATAATTAACAATAATCTCTTTATCTGCATCGGTAATAGGAG
>DYMW01000070.1 GCA_020721385.1 Sulfurovum sp.
ATTTTAGATATGATTACACCAAAGGAAAAATATGAAACTCATCAAATATAGTACACTCACCATCATTACGCTCTTGTGTATATTTTTTCTTCTAAACTATCTCTACCCTCTAAACACTGCGAGGCTTAATAAACCCCAATCAACCATCATTTATGATAAAGAGCATCACATCATTGCAGTAAAACTTAGTCCTGATGGTTTTTTACGACTGCCTATGAAACCACAAGAGCTTAATGATGATATTAAAAAAATTGTTTTGGGTTATGAAGACCAATATTTTGAAACCCATTTTGGAGTAAACCCTCTCTCTGTTGTTCGGGCTTTTTGGTTTAATCTGACCAATCAGCGAAAAATTGGGGCATCCACGATTACCATGCAAGTGGCACGGATGATGCACCATCAATCTCGTACACTCAAACAGAAACTTACCGAAATTTTTCAAGCGTTGCAACTTGAACTCTACTACTCTAAAGAGGAAATTTTAACTTTTTATCTGAACAATGCCCCTTATGGTGGGAATGTTGAAGGATTTGCCTCGGCATCGTTTCGTTACTTTAACTTGGCTCCCTCTTCCCTTTCGCTTTCACAAATTGCCTATTTGAGTGCCATTCCCAAAAATCCCAATGCCAATCGCCCCAAAACATTACGTGATATTAATGCCATTAAAAACCGACTGCTTAAACGGCTTTATGGATTAGACTTACTAAAAACAAAAGACTATAAACGTGCAACCCAAGAGGTGATAGCAACCCATATTAAACCTCTTCCCAATAAAGTACCGCATCTATCAGCTCAAATCAAAACCCAAGGAGAGGTGCATACCACCATTAATATAGCCCTACAACATCAAGTACAAAAGCTCATTAAAGCCCAAGTGAATGCTCTAAAACCCTTTGGAATTTATAATGGTTCAGCCATTGTCATTGACAATAAAAGCATGGAGATTGTGGCATACATTGGGTCACAAAATTTCTATGATTATCAACATGGAGGGCAAAATGATGGGGTACAAGCCTTGGTCTCACCTGGTTCAACCCTAAAACCGTTGGTCTATGCCAAAGCATTGGAAGAGGGAATTATTACCCCACTTAAAAAACTCTATGATGTCCCACTGTTCATTGATGGATACAAACCCACCAACTATGCCAAAAACTATTTGGGTGAAGTAACTGCCACAGAAGCATTGCAACTTTCACTAAACATTCCTGCAGTGGAACTCGATAGATTGCTCAAAGATAAAAGTCTGTATAGCGTTTTAAAAGAGGCGAATGTTCGCTCTTTAACCCATCCAAAATCCTACTATGGATCTGCATTAACACTCGGAGGATTTGGCATTTCACTTCAAGAGAATGCTCAACTTTTTGCCATGCTTGGGAATGGTGGTCTTTATCAACAAGCCACCTTTTTACAAAGCGAACGCAAAGGAACATCCAAACAGATTTTAACTCCTCAAAGTAGCTATTTGGTCTCCAATATTTTAGCCGATTCCCAACGAATGTCTTTCACCTCATCATGGGAATATATAAAAAATATGCCAAAAGTGGCATTCAAAACAGGTACTTCCGCTCGTGCAAAAGATTTACTCACCCTTGGTTACACACCCAACTATACGGTGGCAGTTTGGTTTGGAAACTTTTCAGGAAAAGCCAGTAAACCTTACCGCAATACCCTTGCCACAGGTCTAACAATAGCCTCACCAACACTCTTTAAAATTTTTAAAGAACTTGGTAAACAAACATGGTTTACTCAACCCAACCACATTACCACAACCACCATTTGCCAAGATGCCATACAACTTGGCAAATGTCAACAAGAGATTGAAGACCAATTGATTGATACCGTTATCCTAAATCCTCCCTGTGATATTATGCGTGCTGAAGTTTTGGCATACTTGCTTAACCATCAACAAATCCAATCCATCAATGAGTTATCTAAGCACCAATGTTACAACGAGTGGAAAACCTACAAACCGCTTATTACCAACCCTGTGCATGACAAAACCTACGCCCATAACCGACTGCTTCCTACAGAACTGAAAAAAACCATGCTACAGTGTTACTCATTTGAAAAAAATCCTACCATCTATTGGCTCATCGACAATGACACCCCTATTGTAGGAAAATCTGGAATGGCTCTCTATCACTATCTTCGCCCTCAAAAACATACCATCTCATGTTTGGATGAAGGAGCTAAGATGCAAAGTGTGGTGATTTTTCATGAAGAGATGTAAATAATTTTTCAATAAAAACCCAATTTTAATACTAAATTATGTTAAAATAAAAGAAAAGGGTTTATTATGCTTAAGTACTTTTTTCCGTTTATTTTCACCACATTTCTCGTGGCCAATACACTTTCTATCACACAAACACCTGTTGCTATAGATGAACCTTTTATGGTCGATAGCAATGACTCATTGTTTGATGATACACTCATCTATACCCATCAACCATTACTCTCTTGTCAACCCAAACTTGATGCGGTTTACAAGGTTGAATCGGCTAAGCAACTGAAAGTTATTCCAAAATCTTCACTAAGTAGTGCTTCTGTTTATACGTGTGGTTATGGGTCTCAATCTTTAGCATTTCAAACCGAACCCTTCAAAGTGATGGAAAATCGATATTTTAAACGTGAAAAAATTGTACGTTTAAGTTTTAATGACAATATTGATGCCAAAACGCTCTTTACGGGTATTACACTAACGAAAATTGACAAACTTAGCACCACCAATTTGGACTATACGGTTTTGCACAATGATGGAAAAAATTTGATTTTAAAAATCAATGAAACCATTGGAGAGAGTGGAATTAAACTTGAAATTAATCCTACCCTGCTCACCCAAAATCATGCTTCACTTACCGAACCATTTGTTGCCTATTTTAATGCTCCCAATCCAGAAATACCCCTTAACAGCAAAAAAGAAGCCATGAATATTAACAACAAACCACAAATGGTTGCGTTAAACAATGGAAATTTTGCTCTGCGTATTTTTTTAGATGATACCCTAGAAGGCAATCCCCTAGAGGCTATTGCCATTGAGGGAATTGAAGATTTTAAACTTAACAAAGACAACTATATGGATTACAGTGTGCGTGAAAAGTATCATCTATCCGATGATACCTATTACTATACCGATGTCATCAGTAGCGAATTTAAACCCAATACGAGCTACAATGTAACGCTTAAAAAAGGGTTTAAAACCTATCGTGAGTTAAAAGAGGACAAACAATATATCCTACAAACAGGCGATAGAGCCAAAAGCGTTATTTTTGATGGAGACAAACCGTATATCTCCAACAATGGTGAATTGGGATTCTCTTCTGTTAATATTGATAAAGCGACCTTAATAGTCGAACGTATACTCGATGAAAACTTGCGTTATTTTATGAACTTTACTCAAGCCAATCAAGAAGAAATTGATGTTTATACCAAAGAGATTTTTAGCAAAACATTAACCCTTAACAACACTAAAAATGAGATTTTAGAACAAAAATTTTTACTTGCTGACTTAGACAAAAAAAATCTTCCTGTGGGTATCTACAAAGTAACTCTACGGTATGATGAACAAATTGACGGTAAAACCAAAGAGCATTCTAGCTCTAAAATACTCTTTCTTTCCGATTTGGGTATTTCGGCCAATATTGCCAAAGAACAAGCATTTGTAAGTGTTGTCTCTTTAAGCAAAGCGTTACCTATGGAAGATGTAGAGGTTGAAATTTATGGAGCCAACAATGCTCTTTTGGCCACAGAAAAAACCAATCAAGATGGAATTGCCATTATTAATAAAGCAAAACTTTTAGAAGCAAAACCCAAAGGTATTATTGTTAAAACGGCTCATGACAGCAACTTTTTGACCCTAAATGAAGCCATCTCAACACCCACAGTTGAAGAGATTTTAGAAAATAAAGAGCGTTTTAAAGCCCATGTCTATTTTCAGAGTAACATTGTGCGTCCTGCTGAAAAGATTCATGCTCTTATTACTGTAAAAGACCGTGATTTTATCTCGGCTAGTAAACTGCCTATTCAATTGGTGTTTCAAGAAGTGTATGGAAAAGTGTTGCATAAAAAAGTTTATCATACCGATGAGTATGGATTGATTGATTTTAATTACCAACTCGATGTTGCTGATAAAACAGGAAGTTATGCATTGGATGCCTTTATTGGTGATAAAAATATTGGTCATCAAACCATTAAAGTAGAAGCCTTTATGCCTCCTCAAATTGAAAACACCATTGTGACCAACAAAGAGATTTACCAAGCCAATGAACTCATGGAGGTCAATATCAGTTCAGCCTATCTTTTTGGTGCTCCTGCTTCCAACTTAAATGGTAGTCTAAATTTAAGTGCTAGAGCCACCACTTTTGATCATCCTGACTATAAAAACTATACCTTTTCCAATGAGCGTATAGCAGAAGAGAATTCAAATGCTTATATAGATGATTCTGAAAGCTTTAACCTTAATGGTGAAGGAAAATATGCGTTGGTGTTACCAACCAAAACCACTCAAAAAGTCCCTTCTGTTTTAAAAGCACTCATTGGTGTAACCATTATGGATGATACCCAACCTGTTGCAACCTATAAAGAGGTGCTTATCTATCCTTACAAAGCGATGGTTGGTCTAAAAATCAACAACACCTCTTTTGAAAAAGGGAAAAAATTGGAAGGTAAAGCCGTCCTTATCGACCCTGTTACTGCCAAACCCATTCAACGTGAACTCTCTGCTGTTATTAAAGAGATTAAATGGCACTACGATTATAGTGATGGAAACTATAATTGGCAAAAAGAGATTAATGTCATCGACAGTTTCAGCATCAATGCCAATGAAGAATTTAGTCGAGATGTTCCAGAAAATGGTACTTATCTGCTTGAAGTAGAAGACCTCATTGGTGGACATTCATCAAGTAGCAATTTTGATGTTTGGGGATGGGCATATTCCAATATTTCACCTAAAAATGATTTGAAATCCATTGAAATTAATGTTGAAGATAAACTCTACCAAAAAGGTGACAAAGTTGAAGTAAATGTTAAATCTCCAATATTAGAAGGACAACTTCTTATCACATTAGAAGGGGATAAAGTAGAAGATTATAAACACATTGACCTACACAAAGGGGTTGCACAAGTTACGTTTCCTATCGAAATAGAGATGAAACGTGGATTACGTATTCATGCCACAGCCGTTAGAGCATCCGATACCCCATCGAATCTGATTCCATTTAGAGCAATGGGTTATAAATTTATTAAACCTAACCGTATGGCACATCAAATTAAAGTGACCATGAATGCTCCTAAAGTGAGTAAATCCAACACTTCAATTCCGTTAATCATTACAACCAATAAACCTTCTAAAGTATTGGTAAGCGTTGTCGATAAAGGCATACTCCAATTGGTAGGGCAAGAGAAACCTGAACTTTTTGGCTATTTTAATGATGAAGCTGATCAAAACATTGCCTACTATGATTTGTATGACCAACTCATGAGCCACATTGCCAAAGGAGCGTTGGTTGATTTTGGAGCGGGAGATTCATTGAGCCAAAAACAAAAACACCTAGCACCTGATTTGGGTAAACGTATTAAACCTTTTATGCTTTGGTCAGGTATTGTATCAACAGACCATACAGACCATAATGATAGTGCCAAATTTACTATTGAGATTCCAGAGTTTAATGGACGTGCAACCGTGGTTGCACTTGCTATTAATGAAGATGGTGTTGGCGTTGATAGCCAAGAGATAACCATTAAAGATGCTGTTATGTTAAAACCATCTTATCCAAAATATGCCTTGGCGGGTGACAAGATTGATGTACCTGTTCGTATTTTCAACACCACCCAAGAGGCTAAAGTGATTAACATTACAGGTCAACTTACGAACAATTTAGCCTTAACTTTGAGTGAAAACAACATTACGATTCCTGCAAACAGTTCCAAAGTGATTCAAGCCAAACTGAATGCCAAAACAATCGGAAAAGGAGAAATTGTCTTAACCGCATCATACAATAATGAACAGATAAGTCGAAGTGTGGAGCTTCCTATTTATAATCCTTATGCCATTTCAACCGAAACCTTTAAAGGTATTAGCAATAAAACCCAAAGCTTTACCCCACCTAGTGCGTATGCTGATGCTAAAGTAATGTTGACCCTTTCTAACAATCTAATTGGAGCCTTACGAGATGACCTTGCTTATTTGGTCGATTACCCTTATGGTTGTGCCGAACAAACCACGTCACAAATTTCGGCAATGCACCATGCTAAAGCCTTTTTACCCAATGATATTTTAGTAGGAGAGAGTCAAAACTTTATTCGACAAGGAATCAAAAAACTGAGCAATATGCAAAACTATTATGGTGAATTTACCTACTGGGAAGGAGAATATACCATTAACGCCTATGCTTCATTGTATGTAGGGCAAACCCTACTAGAACTACAACGAGATGGCGTAGAGATAGATGAAGATGTGATTGGTAAAATTGTAACCATGCTTAAAAGTGTTGCCACCCAAAATGGCTCTTATGAAGGAGGTTACAGTGAGTTCCATCGTGTTTATGCTGGATTTATTTTAGCTGAACATCAAAAACTTGATGACAGTATTGCCAATATGTTGTATGAACAAGGACTTTATAAAAAACATTTTTTGGCTACCTATTATATGTCGGCTATTTTAAAAATGCAAGGTAAAGTGGATGAAGCCAATAGACTCTTTAATGAAAAAAGCCGTGATTTGGCACATTATGCACTCAAACCATATCAAGATACATCGGGTAACTTTGAGTCCAATGTGAGAGACATGCTTTTACACTTTATGATTAAATCTCAATATTTCAACAAAGAGGCAAATGATTTGGTCATTATACAACGTGAGTTTCCACATCTTTACTCAACCCAAACCAAAGCTGTGGCACTCAAAGCCATTAGCCTTTTCCTTGGAAAACCAGAAAACAGTACACTGAATGTAAAAGTGGGTATTAATGGCACAACCACCACTTATGTCAACCCAATTACCGTCGTGATTGATAAACTTAAAAGCAAAACCATTGACTTAACACCACAAAAAGGTGCGATGAGTTACAATGTAGAGTTGATTAAACATTTGGAAAAACCACTTAAAAACAAACTCTCATCGACTCAAAAACTAAGCATTATGCGTGAATTTATTGATGAACACAATCAAACGGTCAATTTGAATACACTACATCAAGGAGATACCATTTATGCCAAAATTACCCTTGCCAATTATGGAGAAATCAATAATGTTGTGGTCAATCAAAGAGTTCCTGCCTGTTTGAGTATCGTCAATAATGCGATAAACAATCAAAAAAACAAATTTTCTGATGTGAACATTGAACAAGGCTATAGAGAAATACGAGATGATAGGGTACTCAACTTTATGAATCTTAAGAAAAAAGAGTTGTACAACAAACAACTAAAACGGGATGTTGTTCAAGAGAATCGAAGCATACTGTATACACCGCTTATGGTGACTACCCAAGGAGAGTGTCAAGTACCTGCGGTCATTGTTGAAGCAATGTATGACAGTCAAATTAATGATTATGCCAGAGATGTGAAACAGCTAATCATTCAATAATTTTTTGAAATAACTTTTTAATTTAGAAAGTGAATCAAAGAAACACTTTTACTTAAAACAAACATAATTTAATAAATATTATGTTTGTTTTAAAAAAGTGTTGCTACCTCTCTTCGCATATAGTCCAATTTTTACATGAACTAAGAGAAAAATTCATCGAAA
>DYMW01000071.1 GCA_020721385.1 Sulfurovum sp.
AAAATAAAGAGCTTTTAGAGAGTTTAGATTTAAAAGAACATTTGATGCATACTTTAACTCGGCTACTTTTATAATCACTATTTTAAAGTTCATTTCAATGATTTGTATGCTATAATATATTTTAAAATGTTATTTATTATTATATGTTAAAGGAGTATCATGAAAATTAGAAAATTAACAGCCAATTTCTCTGTTGTTGATTTACATGAAACGGTTTCATTTTATGTAGATAAATTGGGATTTCAATTGGAAATGGTAGCAACAGCACACTCAAATATTATTGAAGATGAAATTTTCGCTCATAAAGAGTATGCTTATGCGAAAGTTTATAGGGATGATGTCTATTTGATGTTTATACAAAAAGATACATTCGATGAAAATGTAGATTTTTTAGACAATCCAAAGATAGGAGCTTCGGTTCTTTTTTATATTGATGTTGATAGGATAGAGGAGGTTTACAACTCTTTAAAAAATGAGGTAAAAATCCTTAAACGTTTAACCACAACATGGTTTGGAAGAAGAGAGTTTTATATTGCTGATTGTAATGGTTATGCGTTGGCATTTTCTGAACAGGTTTAGTATCTTTAGTTTAAAATCTCTTTGACACGTCCCACTTCCCCAGACATTAGTCGTACCTTAATACCATGAGGATGTTGGGGTGATTTGGTTAAAATATCACGTACAATTCCCCATGTTAATTCACCCGTTCTTTGATGCTCTTTGAGTACGATATTAACCGTTTTTCCACTTTTAATATTTATTCTTTTGGTACCATCCATTTTTTTCCTTTTTTGTGATTGTAGCCAATTAGCTTATCTTTTTACTTTTAAAAAAGGAGGAATATATTTTTTATAGAAAGAAAGTTGAGTCTACACGCAAAGTACACAGAGCTTAGATATACTTCCACATCCTAACATAGAAACAATCGTCGTGACTATTAACAACTCCTCCTTAAATTCATGCAATTCTCTTTCCCACGGAAATTCTGTGTTAGGTCTTTTTCTCATCAATACTTTTTTCTTCTTTTTCTCTTACCATTGTTTTAGTTTTATCATTCAACAATAAATTTTTAACAATCCAATATATTAATAATATTTAATATTTTTTAATATTATTAAATTGAAAAATATGCTATAATAAATAAAAAAGGTTTGTTATGAATAGAATATTTATAGTCTCATTGGTAGTTATTTTCTTATTGATATCGGGCTTATCAAGTTGCATGAAGGATTTATATTACGCAAGTGTTGAAGTTAAAAAAAACCTAATTGCACCTAAAGTTTATAGTGACATTAATTATACTGATATTGATAATTTTGGAAATAAAATTTTATTATTAAGTGAGGTACAAGAGTCTAAAAAGAGAGAGGTTTGGGAAAACTCAGCATTAAAAGAGGAGATGTTGAACTTTTTTCCAAATTATACAGCAATGTATACCTTTATCGAATTAAGAATTTTAGATACAGGAAAATTTAAAGAGACTCTTCTTGCTCAAATAACAAATGCAGAAGAGCATTATATTGCTGGTAAAATAACAGCACAGCATGCGAAGGCAATGCTGTCTGAATTTTAACGTTTGTTAAAATTATTGTCTACAAGGATCAATAACTGATTCTTGGTTGGGGTATAAATAGACTTCTACTCTTCTGTTGAGTGCCATATTCATATCAGATGTATTTTGTGCAATTGGTTTCGAGAATGAACACCCTTTTGAGTAGGTAGGGTTCTGAATACCTCCTCCACTAATGGTACCTCCAACAGATGAAGCTCTTGCTTCTGAAAGGTTTTGATTGTAGGCATAACTACCTCTATTATCAGTATGACCAACGGTTTGGATAATGGTATTAGGATAATTTTGAAGCACAGGGATAAGTTGACTTATTTTCGCTTGTGCTGAATAGGTTGGTGTGGCTGAATTGGTTGCAAACATCATGTCATCACGGAACATAATTTTTACATATTTATCCGTATTGGATACAATTAAATCTTGGCTTACATCTTGTTCTGCATTTGGATTATTGTTAACATTGGTATTGAGTGTTTGAGCAACTTCTTTGGCTTGTTGATCAAGGCTATAACCAATAGCAGCACCAACAGCAGCACCCAATGCTCCACCAATTGCCACTCTTTTACCTGCTTTATTACCAGTTGTACCACCTACAACCGCACCTAATAATCCACCAAGTAATGCACCTGTTTGAGTTTTACTGGTACCTGATGTTTCACCACCAACACTAGGTCCTGTGGCTGGAGTACATCCTGAAATCATTGCAAGAACAACAGTTGATGCAATCATAGGTTTAAATATATTTTTCTTCATGATTTAATATCCTTTAATTTGATGAAAAAGTATAGCATAATTTTGTAGATTTAATGTGAGGAGAGTTTACAAATAGAGAGGGGTTGAAACAACTCTATTTGTATGTTTTATAAAAATTAAGCGTTACGACTACCTGGTTTAATGGCTTGACTACCCGCTTTACAGAGTGGACACTCTTCTGGAGAAAACATTTCAAAGGCAAAGTCATCAAGAGCAAAAAATGGAACCTTATTTGGTAATTTACATTCAGCTTTAGGTTTTAAATCAGAACCTTCTCGTTGACAAAACCCTCGGTTTGCCAATGAGGCAAAAGCAACCACCGTTGCACCCAATTCTTCAATGATCTTAGCTGCTTCCATGGCTGAACCACCTGTGGTAATGATGTCTTCACAAATTAGAATTTTTTCACCTTGTTTGACTTCAAAGCCACGACGAAGCTCCATGTTACCCTCTTTACGCTCAACAAAAATAGAACGTACATTTAAGGCACGAGCCAATTCATAACCTGCTAAGATACCACCAAGTGCAGGTGCACATACGGTATTAACCTCTATTCCACTCTCTTGGATGAGTTTGGCTAAGGCTTCAGCCAACATACTTGCACGTTTTGGGTCTTCTAGTACCTTTGCACTTTGAAGATAACGATTGGAATGGTTGCCACTAGAGAGAATAAAATGACCTTCAAGTAAAGCGTGAGCTTCTTTATATATACCTTCTACATCCATTATATTATACCTTTAAAATATCAGCTTCTTTAGCTGTAAGAACCAATTCAACTTGAGCAATATTTTTATCGGTTATTTTTTGAATCTCGTCTTGTCCTCTTTTTGAATCATCTTCACTAATTTCTTTATCTTTTTCAAGTTTTTTGATTTTATCGTTACCCTCTTTGCGAATATTTCTAACCGCTACTTTGGCTTTTTCTGCCATGGTTTTAGCTTGTTTAACAATACCTTGTCTTTGTTCACTGGTCATGGCTGGAAAAAACAATTTAATAACAATACCATCATTATTTGGATTGACTCCAATATTGGCTTCTCTAATGGCTTTTTCAATAGGATTTAATAGATGTTTTTCCCATGGTGTAATTAAAATGGTGGTTGCATCTGAAGCAATAACATTTCCCACTTGATTCAGGGCTGTTGGTGTACCATAATAATCCACACGAATATGATCTACAATGTTGGTACTTACTTTTCCTGTTCTCAGTGTTGAAAAGTCTCTCTTTAGAGCATCAATACTTTTTTCCATGTGTTCTTGGGTATAGTTATAAATTTCATTTAACATAAAGGGTTCCTTGTTATGGGTTTAATAGTGAAATTTTACCCTTTTTTTGCTTGTAGATGCGTTTGAGAAGAAATTGGAATGAATAGGGAAGGATAAAGAGAGAACCACAGAGGCAAAGCCTCATGGTAGGGTGTCGTCTATTTTGTAGATGTATTGCTTTCTACAACTGTTGCTGTTGGTACAGATGTTGATGTATTAATGGTATCTGCAACTGAATGAGTTTTTTCTTTATTATAAAGGTATCCCATTACCAATGTATTGAGTACAAAAAGAATGGCCAACGTAAATGTTGCCTTTGATAAAAACCCTGCTGGTCCTTTAGCTCCGAACATAGATTCATTGCTTCCACTGTACGCACCTAGCCCGATACTTGAACTTTTTTGTAATAAAATAGCGATAACGATTGCAATGGTTAAAGCAATTTGAACAACCAATAGTGTTGATGTCATTGTTTCCTCTCTGAATAGTGAAGTTGTTTTTAAAATCAACTTCAAATTGGGTATAATTTGGGGGATTATACCCTAAATTAAATGAAATTGAGTTAAATGAAAATAGTTAAAGAGTTCTCTAGGTTTGCACGTCATTATGACAATCATAATATTATTCAAGCACAAGTGGCAGAAAAGTTAATATTAATGCTTGAGGATAAACATTATAATAGGGTTGTAGATATAGGCTGTGGTAGTGGGGCTGTCTATAAAAATATGCTTCAGAATAATATTGTATTTGATTCATTTACCGCGTTGGATTTTTCAGAAGAGATGTTATCGTTACATCCTACAGATGAAAATGTAATCAAGAAACATTTTGATTTTAATTGTGCAGATGATTTTAAGGAGCTACAAAAAAATTATTATAATGTGGTACTTTCTTCTTCTGCTTTACAGTGGAGTGATGACTTGGCTTGGACACTGAAGCAGATATCTTCATTGGGGGAAATGTATTATTTTGCTTTTTTTACTTCTAAAACTTTCTCCTCTTTACATCAAGTTGCAGGTGTTCAATCGCCAATTTATTCTAAAGAGATGGTTCAAAAAACCTTAAATTTATATTATAAATCTACATTTGAAACAGTGACGTATCATTTAACTTTTGGAACGGTTAGGGAGATGTTTCGGTACATTAAACAAAGTGGGGTAAGTGGTGGGCAAAATCAATTAAGTTATAAACAAATGAAAGCATTAATGCAAAATTATCCACTTAATTATTTAGAATTTGAAGTCCTATTTGTCAAAGGAAAGATTAAATAAAATTTTTAATTAAAAGATAAAAAGTAGGCTTTTTCTAAACCATATAATTGATAACGTATTTGTTTAAAGAGTTCAGAGAGTTCAATATTTTGAAGTTTAAAGCTCTCTTCAAGGACACGTGAAGACTCTTGGGTTCTTGAAAAATTTGCTATGACTAAGTCATTTAAATTACTTCTAGTTAATTCACTTTTTGTAGATTGTTTTTGTGTATCTCCCTCTATATTTCTATATTGAAGTCGATTGATAGAGTAAGCACTTTGAAGTTGATGACGTAAAGTTTTTATTTGAGGAGTAAGTTGTGTGTCATTATG
Organism: Sulfurovum sp.; assembly: GCA_020721385.1. GTDB lineage: Bacteria > Campylobacterota > Campylobacteria > Campylobacterales > Sulfurovaceae > UBA1140. The sequence continues at coordinate 5,169 of DYMW01000071.1, forward strand.
AATGTATCGACATATATCCTCTATAACACGAAGACCCTCTTTGAGTCGATTAAGATTGGCATCAATAAGGCGTTCAATCTTTGGAGAAATTTCCTCCAAAGATTGATGATTGTTAATCATCACCCATAATACCTAAAAGTTGTAAAATTGATGTAAACATATTGAAAAAGTCTAAGAACAATGATACAGCAGCATCTACAGGAGACTCATAGGCACCATTGGCAATATTTTGTGTGTCATAGATGGTAAAGATTGAAAAAAGCAATAAAATACCCGCTGTAACAATCACGTGAAGCATTGGACTTTTTAATATAAAAATATTAACCAAAGATGCAACAATAATAATCATCATGGTAATGAACAAAGGTTTTCCCCAGCTTGAAAAGTCACTTTTAGAATTAATCGCAAAAAGACTTAATGCACCAAAGAGTACTGAAGTCATTAAAAATGCATTACCAATCAGTATACCATTTCCCGCACCAATCACCATTGCTAAAAGAGGAACAAGCATAACACCCATTACAAATGTAAAAACAAAAAGTGCTGTTAAGTGTAGGATTGGATTTTTTCTTGTTATGTTAAATCCAAAGAAAGCCATAAGCAATACAAATCCAAAGAGAAACCATTTAAATTGTGTAATAACTTCTACATAAGGCATGGTTAAATATGCACCCATTGCCGACGATATCATACTTGCACCAAGCAGTTGATATGTTTGTTTCATAAATGTAACTGAAGCACCTTCTGTTGCTTGTATGTATCCTGTATCTATTGTACTATTGTTGTAGTCTCTATCATAAAGAGCCATGAATATATCCTTTCATTATTAGACTTTTTATAAAGTCTATAAATTTATGTTTCAAGTATATTAAGTTGATGTTTAAAAGAAGTTGAATAGAAGAGTTGTTCGGATTTATTTTAGAAGAGAGTATTAACTCTCTTCTAAGTAAATGAAATAATCTATTAATATAGACCTAAAGATTCCATTGTAGCAACAGATAGTCCAGCAACAGGAAGACCTTTAGCTTTTTGATATGCTCTTGTAGCAGCTTTTGAAGATGCACCCCAAATACCATCAATTGGACCATTGTAGTATCCAGCATCTTTTAATGCTTCTTGAACTCTACCAATGGTAGTTTGTGTCATATTTTGTTTACAAACAATTGGTATCCATTTAGCATAACCTTCTGAAACTTTTTGTTTTTTCTCAATAGTTTTGTAAGTTTCAGGAATTGCAATTCTTCTTTCACTAGCTTCTTGAATAACTTTTTTAATCTGTACAGTTTTGTATTGTGCAGGTGTTTTAACCGTTTGTGTAGCAGCTGGTTTCGCAACAACTTGTTTAGAAACTTTACCATACACAGCTGGTGTTTCAGTTAAACAAATTTGATTTCCTGTTTTTGAACTAGCAGGAAGTGTTTGATCATTCATTGGACGCCAAGTATATTTACCATCAGCAACTTTGTTAGTATGTGTAACCGTTTTATAGGTTGCAGGAACTGGAATACTTCTGCTTGATGCAGGTTGAACCAATTCTTGGACTTCAACAGTTTTATATTGAGCAGGTGTGGTTACTTTTCTAGTAGCTACTGGTTTAGCAACAACTTTTTTCTCAACAATTTTATAAGTAGCTGGAATTTCTACCAAACATACAACTTCAGCTTGATTACATCCTCTATCACCACATTTTGTTTTTTTCCATTCGGTTCTTGCAGGAGCCGTTTGTACTTTTTCTTTAACCATTTTATATTCAGCAGGAACTTCTACAAGTTTACTGGTTTCAGGAGCAACAAGAATTCTTTTTGTTACAGTTTTGTATTGAGCAGGAACAGCTTGAACTTTTTCACTTGCTTCTGAAGCCAATACTCTTTCTGTGATTTCTTGATATTTTGCTGGAATATAATGTTCATTATAACATGTACCTGGTCTTGTTGCATCTAAAGGCATACCATCTTCTCTTGCTGCATTTAAAAGTGCTTTAGAAGCTTCAGGCGACTTGTTGTCTAATCGTGTTCTCCATATCGTTTGTGCTGGAGATTTTAATACTTTTTCATATACAGTTTTATATTGAGCTGGTGCAGCAATAACTCTTTCAGTGCCATCACTTACTTTTATTTTTTCTGTTCCCCAACCATATTTTGCAGGAATTACTTCTACTTTTTCACTTGCTTCACTTGCCAATACTCTCTCAGTGGTTGTAGTATATTTAGCAGGAAAAAAAGCTTTTGTAAAACATTGTCCTGGTTTCGCTGGTGGTAAATCATCACCATCGATTGCTGATTGTGCATTTGCAACACTCATTACTGCAGCAGCAACCAATGATAGTCTAAGTGTATCTTTTATTGTCATAACATTCTCCTATGTATTTATATGCAAAATTAACGCATTGGTAATTATAAATAAGTTTACCTCACGCTTAGCTTAAAACAAAAAATAATATAAAAAATAATTTTATAATAATAAGTAAGATGAAATATTGTTTTTTATAAAAGTAAAATTAATTTATAGCTTTTATAGTTATTCTATATTGTAAATTTAT
>DYMW01000004.1:0-11429 GCA_020721385.1 Sulfurovum sp.
CGTGTTTATAAAAAGTAGTGTTAATTTAATTTGGAAGTGGAGACTTCATCCAATCCTAAAAACATTCTGCTCATCACGATACGCATAGGAAATGTTTAACTTCAACAAGTTCATAATGTTCTGCACAATGTAGAGTCCCAATCCAAATCCGTGACCTTTTTCATTGGATGATAATCCATGAAAAGGTTTGGTATAAGCTTCTAAACTTTGGGTGAACTGTTTGCCTTCATTGGAGATTTCTAGGCTGTTTTTATAAATTTTAATGTGTACTTTATGATTGGGTGAATATTTTAATGCATTGTCTATTAGGTTTTTTAGTGCCAACGAGAAGAGTTCATAATCGGTCTTTAGGACAAACGGTTCAATCTGTATCACTTCAATTTGTTCTTCTATTTCGGCTTCATCCATTATCATGAGGTCTAGGGCTTGGTCGACCATCTCTTGCATATTGTAAGAACCCCATTTTAATTTATAACTCGAAGAGAGCATTTGCTCTATTTTGGAAAACTCTTCAATAAGCAGTTCTAGGCGTTCAAAAACAGCATCGTAACTGTCTCGTTGGGTCTCATTTTCTAAAAACTCGTTAAGCAGTCTCCCTTTTCCAATGGGGGTTTTGAGTTCATGCATAATGGTGCGTAAAAAGAGTTGTCGTGAGTTGATAAGCGATTCCAACTTTCGCAATGCATCATCAAACGCATTGGAGACTTGGGCTATCTCATCATTTTTATTACTTTTAACACTAATACTCAAATCACCCTTGGCTACTTTGGCAATGGATTCTTGCAGGGTTTTTAAAGGCTTTAAACTCTTGGTTAACCAAAAATAGAGACCCAATAGAAACAACAATGAAACCAAATACCCAAAGAGTATCTCTAACGGAAATGAAGCTTTTTGTTGGTCTTTTAAAAGTAATTTAAAATGGGGATGATGCAAGAAAAGATAGAACGTTCCTTTGTCAAATAGTATCTGCATATTGGCTCGAAAAACAGGACGTTCTAGTAACACCTTGGTATGGTCTATCACAGCTTGAACTTGGGAGACAGAAAGCAACTCAAAATTGCTCTCTTCTAAAAAGAGTTGGAAGTTTTCATCATTAAAGTTTAAAGGTGTTGGTTCTACTTTTGTTTCTCTAAAATGTTTTAAAGTAAACAGTGAAGTCTGCATGTAGCGTTTTTGAAGTTTTTGTATATCGTGTGATTTTTGAATGTAGTGATGTGACATAAAAAACCCCGTTAACAACACCAATGCCACCATAAAAATAATGCGTATTTTGTTGTATAACATCATGATAAAAGTCGATACCCCACACCCCGAATGGTTTTAATATTCACCTCTGCACCCAATTTTTTACGTAATCGATTGATAATTACTGCCAAAGAGCCATCGCTTCCATACTCAAACACTTCTGAATCGTAGAGTATCTGCTCTTTGGTAACGGTGGCGTTTCTGTTTTGTATCAGCAATTTTATCACCACAAATTCAGCAGGGGTCAAATTAATCACCTCCCCGTTTAACAGTACCTCTTCTTTGGTTGCATTAAGCATCAGTGAAAATATGGGTTCGGTGATTTCATGTATTTTTTTATAACGCCGTAACAAAGAGATGATACGGGCATACATCTCTTGTGGGTCATAAGGTTTAGGAAGATAATCATCTGCTCCAAGTTGCAAGGCGGTAACTTTGTCGCTTAAATCAGAACGAGCCGAAGAGATAATAATGGGAATGTCGTATTTACGTACCACCTCTTTACACACTTCAAGCCCATCCATATTGGGAAGTGTCAGGTCTAAAATCAGTAAATCATACTTCTCTACTCCTGCACTAAGCCCCAAATAGGGGTCTTGATAGTTGGTTACTTTAAGGTTGTATTGTGCTAAAAAATTGCTCAAAAGCGATGCATACTCTGCATCGTCTTCTATCATTAAAATATTTATCATAAGGTATTATACCTTAGTAATATATCGATTTATTTCTTTTGGGCTTGTAATAACTCAACAAATTTTATTTTTTGTTCTGGTGTTAAAATGCTCATTAATTTTTCAATTCTATCAGCACGCATGTTTGCCATATTGGTTGCACGTTCAGTTGCTTGGGCTATCATAGCATTTCTATCCACACCATTTACGGTTACAAATTGGCTCATACCTCTTGAAGCACCTTTCATCGTGGCACGTTTTGCTTTCATGGTTTCACGCATTGCTTGACGGTCAGCTTTTAAAGTAGCTTTTTGCTCATCGGTCAAATTAAGCTCTTGCATGATTTTTCGCATATTATCCTGTTTACCTTTATGCATTCCTCTTTCTGATTTACAATGCTCACCCATCATAAATGGTTCTGCACTAAGTGTTGTTGCACCCATAATTCCTGCGATACTTACGATGGTTAATGTTTTTAAAATGGTCATTTTTTATCCTTTAGATTGTTTTGATAACCGTATTATGCACCATGAATATTAATGAAGCTTTAGTGGTTTATTAATGAAGATTAACCAATTTTATTTTAACCATAAAAAATAAAATACAATAATAAATTCCATACTAAGCACAAATCTATAGGATAAGAAGTACAATAAAAATAAAGGAAAAATTATGGCAACAGTAACCTCTTATGGAGCAGCAGAAGTGGTAACAGGCTCCTGTCATTTACTTGCAATTGAACATGGTCCTCGAATTTTAATTGATTGTGGAATGTTTCAAGGAGCTGAAGAAGATTCTAATTATAAAGCATTTGGTTTTGATGTCTCTGATATAAATTATTTATTGATTACCCATGCCCATCTTGACCATGTTGGTCGTATTCCAAAATTGGTCAAAGAGGGGTTTCGTGGCGTTATTTATGCTACTGAAGCCACACAAGATTTGGCAGAGATTATTTTACTAGACAGTGCTAAAATTATGAAAGAAGATTTTGAAACCAATTTTAGAAAAGCACAACGACGTGGAAAAGAAAAAGAGGTAAAAGCACCTTTATATAATGAAGAAGATGTAGAAGCAACCTTTAAACTCTCATGGCATTACCCTCAATATGATGAAACATTTGAACTGCAAGAAGGTATCAAAGTAACCTACCGTGATGCAGGGCATATTTTGGGTGCCTCTTTTATTGAAATTGGCTACACTGAAAATACGCTAGAGCGAACCATCGTTTTTTCAGGTGATATAGGCAATGACAACAACATGGTTATGACCAATCTTGAAAAATGTACCCATGCCAATTATCTTTATGTTGAATCAACTTATGGCGACCGTAATCATCGAGATATAGAAGCAAGTATTGTTGAATTTAAACGGGTGATTATTGATACCATGCACAATTGGGGAAATGTCCTTATTCCCTCTTTTGCCGTAGAACGTACACAAGAGATTCTCTGTATTCTAAAAGAGATGCATGATAGAAAAGAACTGCCTCATTGTAAAATATTTTTAGACAGCCCTATGGCTACCCGTGCGACACAGGTTTATAACAATTACAGTGATTTACTCAGTCAACAATGCCAAGATTATAAAAAACGAGATGGCACAATTTTTGATTTTGAATATCTGGCTTATACGCCAGATGTTGAAAGCTCAAGAGCCATCAATGACGTGGACAGCCGTGCCATTATCATAGCAGGAAGTGGTATGTGTACAGGTGGAAGAATCATTCATCATTTTAAAAATCGTCTTTGGAATCCTAAAAATGCAGTTATTTTTGTAGGCTATCAATCGGTTGGTACACTTGGACGACACATTGTCGATGGGGCAAGATGGGTAAAAATTTTTAATGAAGATATACTCATTAAAGCCAGTATTCATACTATAAATGGTTTTTCTGCCCATGCGGATCAAAATGCTCTAATTAAATGGATATCACAAATAAACGACCTTTATAATGTTTATCTGATTCATGGAGAGAGAGACAAACAAGTGATTCTTCGTAGTGTCATAGAAAATGTTTTAGATAAAAAGACACATATTGTAGAACCTGAAGAGGTTATTTATCTTGGATAAGTAGCCAAAAGCATGATGCACCATCTAATCGACAAAACATGGCACAGTTTAGAGTGTGATGAAATTATTGAACTTTTTGAGAGTGATACTGTTGATGGTTTGTCATCTATCAGCATTCAAGAGCGTGAAGCATTTTTTGGTAAAAATATCTTAAAAGAGGCAAAACAAGAGAGTAAGCTCAAGAAGTTTTTTATGCAATTTCACAATCCGTTAATCTATATACTTTTAGGTGCATCGATTATTACAGCTTGGTTGGGTGAGTGGGTAGACAGTGGAGTTATTTTTGCTGTGGTGATTATTAATGTCATTGTAGGATACATCCAAGAGGTTAAAGCACAAGAAGCCATAGCTTCACTTAAACAGATGATGATTACCGAAGCTGTGGTGATACGTGATGGAAAAAAGACACGTATCTCTTCACTCGATTTGGTTCCTGGAGAGATGGTTTTACTTGAATCGGGTTCAAAAGTACCTGCTGATTTACGATTGATTGAGAGTCAAAATTTACAAGTTGATGAGTCAATATTAACGGGAGAATCACTGAGCGTTTTAAAAGATACAGCCACCTATGAAAAAGCATTGATATTGGGTGATAGAAAAAACATGGTCTACTCGGGTACTTTTGTCAATTATGGAAGAGCAAAAGGTATTGTTGTGGCAACAGGCAGACAGACAGAACTTGGTAAAATTTCCCATTTACTTGATGAGACCATGGATATGCAAACGCCTCTTAGTAAAAAAATTGCTTCATTTAGCCAAATCTTACTCTATTTGATATTGGGGCTTTCAGCTTTTACTTTTTTTGTTGGTGTATTAAGAGAAAACAGTGTTGTGGATACCTTTATGGTTTCAGTGGCATTGGCTGTAGGAGCCATTCCCGAGGGTTTACCTGCTGCGATAACGATTACTTTGGCTATTGGAGTTAGTCGTATGGCTTCCCAAAATGCCCTTATTCGAAAACTTCCAGCTGTTGAGACATTGGGCAGTGTTACCACCATTTGTTCGGATAAAACAGGTACTTTAACACAAAATAAGATGTCGGTTACCAACATCTTTTGTTCCAATCGTTCCTACGTTGTAACAGGCAATGGATATGAGCCAAAGGGTAATTTTTTACTCAATGAAAAAGTAATAGAGAATGTCGATGATAATCTGCTAGAAGTTTTAAAAGCAGGATATTTATGTAATGAATCCCATTTGGTTCAAAACAACAATAAAGAGTACAGCATCAATGGTGACCCTACAGAGGGGGCATTGATTGTGTGTGCTCTTAAAAGTGGGTGTGATGAAGAAGAATTAAACAGAACTTATCCAAGAATTGACATTTTACCCTTTGAGTCCGACAGACAATATATGGCAACCCTTCATAGAGAGATAAAAACCGATAAAAAGATACTCTATATTAAAGGTTCGATTGAAAAAACATTGGCTATCTGTAATTTTGAATGGATTGAAAGTGAGATAAAACCCATTGATAAAGCGACAATTTTACAACAAGTAGAAGCGTATGCTTCAAATGGATTACGCGTCTTGGGCATTGCAAAAAAAATTGTTACTCAAGATAAGATTGAAGAGGGATTATTTAAAGATGGGTTTATATTTCTAGGGATTCAAGCAATGATGGATCCTCCTAGACCTGAAGCGATAGAGGCTGTCAATGAGTCGATGGGAGCTGGAATTAATATCATTATGATTACAGGAGACCATGCACTTACGGCATTTTCGATTGCTAAGATGATGAACATTGTTGGTAGTGATGCCTCTTTTGAAGCATCAGTTTTAACGGGAAAAGAGCTTTCAGAGTTATCAGAACATGAATTAAAAGATAAAGTCTCTACTGTTAAAGTCTTTGCACGGGTGGAACCTGAACAAAAGTTACGTATTGTCAATGCTCTTCAAGCAAGGGGTGAGATTGTAGCCATGACGGGTGATGGGGTTAACGATGCTCCAGCACTGAAACAGGCTGACATAGGTATAGCCATGGGCAGAGGTGGTACCGAAGTTGCCAAGGAGGCTTCTGATATTATTTTGAGTGATGATAACTTTAAAACCATTACCGATGCTGTAAGAGAAGGTAGAACGGTATTTGATAACTTAATCAAATACATGGTTTGGGAACTTCCTACGAGTTTGGGTGAAGGGTTTGTGGTATTGGCAGTGATTGTTTTGGGCTTAACTTTGCCCATTTTACCTATACAAATTTTATGGATAAATATGTCCACAGCTGTCTTCTTAGGGCTAATGTTGGTCTTTGAAACGGGAGAAGCAAACATTATGAAAAGAAAACCCAGAGACCCTAAAAAATCAATATTTAGTACTCCAATGCTGGTTCAGATGATGTTGGTGGGTTTCTATATGTTGATTGTAACCTACTTCCTATTTAACTATCTCCTCTCTCATGGGCATAGTGTTGAGTATGCACGAACGGCCATTGTGAATATTTTTGTTTTTATTGAACTCTTTTATCTCTTTTCCTGTAAAGAGCTGGAGCGTTCTATTTTTAAAATAAATCTTATGAACAACAAATTGATATTTTTAGGTGTATTCTTAACCGTTTTATTGCAAATACTTTTTACCCATACAGCATTTATGCATCATCTCTTTAAAAGTGAAGGATTAGATATGTTGACGTGGGTGCAGGTAATTGTTGTCTCTGCTGGGGTCATGGTGGTGGTTGAGGTACAGAGATATTTTATAAAAGAGAAGAGCAGATGAAAAAAAACAGAGAAAACTACAATCAATTAAGTAAAGAGCTAGAATCAGCCTTAAAAGAGCATCTATTTGACCAAGAGGATGCTATTGAAACCATTGTCAAAACATTGATTCAATCTTATATGTTAGAGAGTAAAAGTAAAGTTCAAGCACTCTTTACATTTATTGGAACAGCCAATAGTGGCAAACATTATGCTTGTGAACTCTTAGCAAAGCTCTATCCTAAAATAACGCAACTTAAAACATTCTATATGGAACAGTACAGTGGCGAGATAAGTGATGAGCAATCTTTTCAAAAAGAGGTGATAGCGTTTGTTCAAAACAATCCCAATGCGGTTTTGGTCTTTGAAGACATTGAAAAAGCAGATTTACAGATACAACTGGCTTTGTATACACTTTTTACCGATTATGAAAAAAATGAAGTTGATTTTTCTAAAATTATTGTGATTATAACCACAACATCATTGTCTTCTTTATTGCAACGAAAAGATGTTCAAAAACTGCTCAAAACAGACCCATTACAAGCCCATACTTTTTTTATTTCATTATTAACCTGAGTTCGACAACTAAAGATGCCTGTATTTAGTTGTCGAACTCAGGTTAATATCTCAGGTTTGGATGTAGGAGGAATGAACCCCATATTGAACCAAAAGATAGAAGAGCGTATTTTGGTATGGATAGCAAGAGCCACTAAAAAAACTGGAGAAGAAGTCAAACGGTTATGGAAAGCCATTGATGCCGTAGCGTGTGAACTGATAAAAAAAGAGATGATAGATGGCGAAGAGCTAAAAAGCATTATTGAAAATAATAGATGAAACACTGCATCTCTTAAGTTTTTACAAAAAATGTCATATTTAGACCACACAAATCCTTAAAACCGATACTCCAAAGCCACTCCATAAACAGGGTTGGTAATTACGCCTACGCCTTGACTGTAGTTGAGTAATACGCTTAATAGGTCTTCACCTTTTACCATTCCTGCTATGCCTAAAGATAGACTGCTTCCGATGTTTTGTTGGTCATTGATGGCAATGCCTATGGTACCAAATGGTTTCCAACTTCGGTGTAGGGTGTTTTGGGCAATGCCTCCGATGCTGATTTGTGAACCGAGTTCCCAAAAGTTTTTAGGGAGTAGGTTGTTTTGTACAATCCAGTCGTATCGGTTGATGGTTAGATAGTTGTTGATATTAATGTCGGGATACCCTGCACGTAAAATATAGTTGCCATTTAGTTGTACGTGTTGAGAGTTGCCCAGTTGGGTTTGGTCTTGATTTTGGTAGTGGTTCTCTTTGTATGATGCTCCCATTTGAATACGGTGGCTGAGTGGTTTTTGTAGGTTCAATTCCCATGAATTCATCATGCCATTGGCTTGAAGTTCAGGGGTTTGGGTGGTTTTATTGTGATATTTCAGATTCACACCAAGGGTTAGGTCACTTAATTTATAGATTGAATTCAAAGAGGTGGAGATAAAGTCATGTTCACTGTTGTGTTGTTCGAGTTTGAAATCCCATAACAGTTTTTCATGGCTGTTTTTGAGTGTCAAAGAGAGCGAGTTGTCTTCTATATTTTGTGGGTTTTGTTGATAATGGTATTGGGTAAAAGCAAGTGTAGACTCTATCCCTTTAAACAATGCTAAGCGTTGGCTTACATGACTCTCTATGAGTGAAAATTGGTCGGATAGATGGGTATAGGTAGATGAGAGTTCGGTTTTTTGGTAATCAATATTTACCATGTCATCAAAAATTTTATACAAATCAACATCTCGGCTGTTCTCTTCTAGCCCTTTAAATGCAAGGCTATAGGCTCCTGCTCTGTCGCCTATGTCGAGTGATGCCATGACCCTGTCTCTAAATGGTAAAATATTTTTATAATAGTGAAGCAATTGCTGTTTGGCAAAATTGTTGTCTTGGTTCATGGCTAAGTAGAGGTTTAACCACGGAATATCAAGATGATACTGCTCTTTTATTTGTTGAACTTTATCATCACTATGAATTAAACTGTACCAACCTATCTTCATCTGTATAAACTCTTTTTCATCAAAGAGCAAAGCCAATTGGTCGAAGTAGATACCCCGTTTTTCAAAAGGGGTTACATAGCGTGTTGCTAATTGTAAATAAATTCGTGCAAAATCTTTGTTGGTTAAGAGGGTTGCATCTTTTTTTATCAGGGTGTTTAACCGTTTAAAGAGTCGCATTTTGATTTGATTGGATGCTTCTGTTCGGTCTTGAAACTGTAAAATATCGGCATACAACACTTGATATTCCATGTTCTCTTTATCTGCATTTAAAAGAGGTTTGAGCCAACGTATGGCAAGGTCACTGTTTTGTAACTGCATTGCTCCCACCACACTACCAAAGCCTACTTGTGCTTGAAGTTTTGGGCTTTTTTGAAGCAAGTTGATTTCTGATATTAAGGCTTTTGTGTTTTTGTTGTCGAGTAAAAACCACAAATAGGCTTGATGGGTGGCAACACTGTTTTTGTCAAGTGTAAAGGCTTTTTGAAAGCTTTGCAAGGTTTTATCAATGTGTGAAATTTGGGTATAGTAATTTGCCATAAGTAGGTGATATTGAATATTTTTTTCCAAATTTTCTTTGGTTCTTTTATTGAGTGAAGCACGTAGTTTTTCTAAAGCATCAAAATTTTTCTCCTTGATATATTCATAAAAAAGAGCAAAAAGATAAGAGGGATGGGCTGTTTTTTCCCATGATTGTTCGTAAAGATATGCAATTCGTTCACCTTTATTTAATGCCCTTTCCAAGAGAATTAATCGTTCATAGCCTTTGGTGGTCAAAGTTTTTTGTTGTTCCAGTTTCCATAAAATTTTATATAGATAGGGGTAACTTTTATGTATCCATGCAAGATCAATGAGTTGGGTATAAAAGGTAGAATCACTTGGTAAATGGAGTTTTTCTAACAGTTGTTGGGCTTTGGCATTGTAGACTTTGGTGGTCTCTAACTCTTCGGTAAATTGTTGGGCTTTTTTAAACTCTTTGGAGGCGAGTAGATTTTCTATTGAAAGTTCTTGTAGCTCTTTATCGATACCATAGGCTTTTTTGTAGGTTGCATAAAGGTTGAGTCCTTGAATCAGATGGTTGTTGTAATACGAAAAGAGAATGGCTTGTTTGTGAATGGGTTCATTTTTTGTCTCTTCTAAGAGATTTAAAAAGTAGCTTTCACCCTCTGGAATTTCACCCATGTACTCATAATATTCGGCAACTTTATCAACAAACGTATGGTCACCACTCTCGACTTTGTTGTGATAAATTTCACCCAACATTTCGTACGCCGTATTAAGGGTAGAAGATTCAAGAAAATAGGTTTCATACTTAGGGTCACCAAAGACTTCATATCCTTCTTTATTGAAGGCAATTGTATTTTCAATGTCACCCAACCATAAAGCGAGTTGTATGTTTTTATCAAGCCATTTTTGTTCAGGAAAATTTTCATAGGCAAAATATGCCAGTTCTTGGGCAAAAGGAAGCTTATTATTATAAATAAAACTGTTTATTGCCAACTCTATGGCAGGTTCATCAAAAATTTCTGGATGTGTTTTAAAAGTTTGTTGCACAAAATGATTGGCTCCATCTAAATTGCCCACTTGTAAAAAACTGTTGAGAATGACTACAATATCATAAGATTGTAATGCATGACGTGATTGATACTGCTCAATCAATGTTTGAATGGCGTTATCGTCATGATTAGGATTTTGGCTAAGGGCATAAAGAGCAATACTAAAAAATTTAATATTTTCACTTGGCTCATCCGTGGTTAAAAAAAGTTTGGTGGCAAGTTTGGCAACTTTGTCATACTCTTTTTGATTCATAAGTAAATTTAAAGCATCTTCTTTAAGTGTGCCACGTATGGTTTTATTGTCTAACAGTTTTTCTAAATAGAAATAGGCACCATCATGGTCTTGTAACGTGATTGCCAAAGAGAAAGCTTGTTCTTCTAAGTAAGGATTAATTAATTCAGGTTGATGTCTCATTAATCCTTGGAGTGCTTTGTATTCTAAACTGGGTATATCCATCTGTGTGGCTTCTGAAAAAAAGAAGAGGTAGTCTCTATTTTTTTTATTATATTCAAAATAGTTCAAAAGGGTTTCTTGAACATACTTGATGGATATTTTCTCTGTTTGGGGTTGATTACTCTGAAAATATTGCTCTTTTAAAATAAGATATCGATTCTTGTAGAGTTGGGTTAAAAGGGTTTTGTCATCAACTTCTTCAATCAATTTTTCATTCAGTGCGGTCGCTTTTTTTAGGTCTTTACGACGATAATAGTTTTCTATTAAAATCATTTGTAGTTTAACGTTATCAGGATAGTAAAGCAACATACTCTCTAAATAATTAATAGAGAGATTGGTATTTCCACTGTTGGTTTCAAGAATGGACTCAATATCATTTTTTGGAAACAGCAAATAGAGTACAACGCTAAAAACAACAACAATGCCAAATATCTCTTTGAGTGAGAGGATGGCGGGATTATCATGATTATTGGCAAGTGAATACAATGTTGCCTCCTTGTTTTCGATGAGCCAAAATAGAGAGTTTTTCTCCATCTTTTTTGGTTTTAATTCCTTTTTCTACCACAACAGTACAGTTTGAAGGCAGGTAAAAATTGGCTTCTAGGGGCATATTGGCTTGTAAGAGAAAGTGGTATTTGTTTAATTTATATGTAACTTTTTCTACCCATCCATTGGCATCAATCAGATAGGGTGTAGTCGGTTTT
>DYMW01000004.1:11529-20179 GCA_020721385.1 Sulfurovum sp.
TGTAACTTTTTCTACCCATCCATTGGCATCAATCAGATAGGGTGTAGTCGGTTTTTGATGGCTTAAAATAACCCTATGTTCTTTTTTTCTATCAAGGGTGATGTAGGTTACGTTGTTGTCATGGGTGAATCCTGCAACACCTTGACTCTGTTTCATATCAATATTAATAGAACCATCAAAACGAAGGGTACGTAAAAAACCATCATTTCTAATTTCAAATCCACCTTCAATCTTGGCAATGGCGGTTCGGTAAAAGTCTTTGACTTTTTTGATGTATTGCGAGGTATAGAGTTTGGACGTTTTCTGTTTTATTGCCCATGTATAAACGTCATCAAGTGCTTTGAGTGAAGCAAGTTTGGAGCCAGAATAGAAGTGATAGTAGATATTAATTGGTTTTAACCTCAAAGGTTTTTCTGTAAGTTCAAAGGTTTTAATGACATTACAATACCCCCAAAATGGTCCACTCCACAGATTGGTATAGATGTTTTCATTTTGTTGAGCCGTATAGACCTGCCAATAGTTACCCCGTTGAAGTCCAAATGCAGCAATATGACTCAGCCATGGGGTATTTTTTTGAATGTTGGTATCTCCTCCATTAATGGCAATAATTCCTTTACGTTCAACGTATGCCAATATCTCTTCGGTGGGCAGACAATCGCCCGACCAAAAAAGTATCTTCTCTTCTTGTTTTGATTGTGGAGCAAAAGAGAGGGCAAAGTTAATACTGCCCAGCGTCTCTTTTTCCAATGAAAAATGGTAGTTGGGTAGGGCTAAATGGTAGTTTTTTCCTGCTTTGGGTTTGGCATTTTCAGCTTTGGTCACTTTACTCCATATAAAAGGGTGTGAAAGCGTATGACTAGCAGGTTGAATCCATGGAATATGGTAGAGTCTTTTTGCTGTCTCTTTCATGTGGGAACTTAATTGTGGAAACATTCCAATACTGTCTATTTCACCTTGAATCATTGAGACGGTTTGAGGAATGGGGTATTTGGTATAAATCTCTTCTATCAGTGCATCGGAGGCGAGTTGTTCTTTGTTGGTACGTGATTGTTCTACAAATCCATCACCATCGACATGGGCAAATAATATTCGTCTACCTGCCTCAGTAGTTGGGTCAGGCATAGGAATAGTATTTAACCCTAAGGCATCTTTAAAGAATTGAAAAGGATTTACACACCAGTAATTCTCTTCACCAATGTTGTGTAATAATGCATGATGTAAAGCATACCCACCCCAAGAGGTAATGGCAATGGGGGTACTGATTTGACCATTTTGATAGGTTACCGACAGAATAGGTTGCACATTCATAGGTTTGATAATCTGCTCTTCATACGAAACAGAAGCAGGGATTTCATAAGCCCTATACGATTGATGATATTGGGTTTTGGTTGGTGATACAAAATCATTGCTATTTACTTCCTCTTCCAATCCAAAACTCTTTAATCGTTTTGCAGAAGGAGTAAAAACGAGACTGTCAATAAAAAGTACTTTGATGTTTTTTGCTAGAAGCATTTGTGTCCATGCATAGAGCTTTTCATCATTTTTAGTCACTCCATTGCTCCAAATAATGACTGAATGATATTGGTCTTCTACCCGTGATGGTAATGTTTTGGTTGAGAGGTCATACAAAATTGGCACATACCCAAAATGTTCTAAAGGCATGGAAGCCAATCGGTGTACTTCACCATAAACCGCATCGTGATCTTTAAAAAGGGATTGATTAAACAGAATTAAAACATCACGGCGTATTCGTTCAATGTCACATTCGCCTTGTTCTTGTAACAATCCATCGGTCACATAGGCAATGATTCCAAGTTTTTTAACCTCTTTGGCGATGTTGATTCGCTCTTGGGTGCTTTTATCACTGTATTCGATGGAGATGGCATCTAAGCCATATTTTTTGGCTTTATTAAAGTTGTCTAAAAGCCACGTACTATCTGCTTTTGGTACGGCTACATACGCTTTTTTGTCATGGTTGTAACGGCTTAAGAGACTCTCTGCTACTACGGCATGAATATCTTGGTGTATGGCATCAAGCAGTTCAAATCCACGGTTAACAATAAGTTTAGATTGCGGATATTTTTGATGGAGTTTATGAATAAAAGTAATCAGAGCATTTTGTTGTTTTTGAAACAACACTTGGTCTTTATGGGTAACATGGTAGGCATCCATGGTGTCTAAGAAAAAGTTTCGATACCCCTGTTTGTAGAGATGTTCTATGCGTTCAAAAATAAAAGCTTGATAGGCTTCTTTACGTAAATCGGCAATCAAAGAGTTCCATGTTTTGTTTTCAGAGATAATCCATGAAAGCTCATAGTTGGTGGTGGTTTTTCTCCAAGGTTCAATTTCACCCACACTTACATAAGCTACCATTTTTTCGGGGTATCTTAGGGCATAAATGTTGTCAATGGCATCGGCTTCCACCACCACTTTGTCATAGAAGTTGATAAATCGGTCATTGATGTTTTTACTGTAAATAAATGCATAGCGTTCTTCTGCTAAGACGCTTGAAAAGAGTAATGATAGTAAAAAAAGAATTTTAAAAAGAATGTTATTGCAACATAAAAGTTTCATAATCCAACTCCTGTAGAATATTATTGAGCGTGTAGATACTCGCCACAAAAAGAATTAAAAGCGTAACGCTAAAGCCATAACCATAAAAATAAGGTCCCATTTGAATGCTTATCCATGTGAGGATAATGTTTAAAAATACAAATAAAAAGGTGTAGATCATTGCCTCTTTTTGTCGGTCTAAATAATAAAGATATGCCAAAATGGACATGAATCCCAACTGTAATTGAACCCCAATAACATCCACATAAAAAAGGGGTAGATAGAGTTTTGGCAATTGGAGCAGTTCAAAAAGTTTTTCAGCACTTAAAAAGAGTAACACATTAAACATTCCTTGCACAAATAGAGTCTCTTGGGTACTGCGTTTAACCGCCATAATCATGTCGTGTTTGTAGCGTTCAATTTGGCTTAATGTTCCATTTTTAATAATGGCTCGGTAAAAATTGTCATAGGCTCTAGCAAAATCAACTTCGAGACGAAAGAAAAAGATAGCCATTCCAGGGATAATGGAGAGGTAGGCTAAAAAGATGGGAAAATCATACACCATTGAAGCATGAAGTTTGTCAATAACCATGTATCCCACAATTGGTGTGTACCAAAAGATAACTTTGTCTATCCAAATGGCAATGTTGTAAAACATTCCTGACCAGCCAAGTTTCCAATAAAATTTTCCGAAGTTTTGTGCGTACATATCAAAACGTATAAATTTTTTATTTTTAGGATTAAAAGAGGGATAGTAGTAGACAATGCCTAAAAAGAGCAAGATAAAAAGAATGCTGTTTCCAATTAAAAATGAGAGTAATAAGCCAATAAGTTCATACTCTTTTAAGAGCATTGCCATGCCATAAATTGCTCCATATCCTACAAGATAAAAAAGAATGACGAGTTTATAGAGTTTTAGACTGGCAGCCAAAATATTTGCCATCCAAACACAAGAGAGTACCACAAAGAGTGAGATATAGAGCAATAAAAAAAGATTGCTTTGGGTATAAAAAAGAAAAAATCCCAAAGGAATGGCAATGACAAATGCAAAAATAATGGTAACAATGAGGGTGCCTAAAAAGTTGGGTAAGATGAGGTAATCACGCTTTTCAAAAATTCTATCGGCGGTAAAACGGGTAAAAGGGAGTTGAAAAAATCCTGTATAGACCGAGCTTAATGCCAATGCCGAAACATAGGTAACCGAGGCTTGAAGCATAATTTCTTTGGATTCACCCACAGTTGAGAGGTAGATGTTGCTTAGACCAATGCCCAAGATAATAATCATTGAGATAACCCAAGGTCCACTGCTTAATACAGCTGAATAGCCAAACGTTTTAAGTACCGAGGTAAGTGATTGCTCTTGTAAAATTTGTTTGAGTTGAAAACCTATTCCTGCCATGAGGTATCCAATGGGTTATTGATTTGTGCAAAGGTCTCTTCATAGACTCTTTGATAATTTTTTAAAAACAGCTCTTGGGTATAAAATTGCTTCACCCTTTGTAATCCTACTTTTTGGGCAGACAACCATTTGGTTTCATCGCTTAAAAACTCAATGTAACCATTTGCCAACTCTTCTACATTGGCAATTTGGCATACTTTTCCTGCGATACCTAAGGCTTTATCTTTGGATTGTTCACCCCCATAAATCAGCTCTTTACAGGAACCCACATCGGTAGCCACACATGGCACACCTGCTGCGAATCCTTCTAAGATAACCAACGGCATTCCTTCACTAATTGAAGTTAATGTCAAGATGCCACTTTTAGGCAAAATATCGGTAATTTTTTGAAAGCCTAAGAATTTTATTTTATCTTTTAAATCCAAAATATCAATCAACTCATAACACTCTTGGGCATAGGTTTTTTCTTCATCTTTTGGACCTACTATCCATGCTTCAACATTGGGTAGGGCATTGATGGTGATTCTGATGGCTCGAATAAAGGTTTTAATGTCTTTAATGGAGACCACACGTCCAATAAGGGTAATGATTTGTGGAACACCTTTGGGACGATTTTTTAGGGTAGCTCCTAAAGTATGAATGTCGACACCATTGGGAATAACGCTACAGAGTTCGGCTTTGGCTCCATAGGCAATTTGTGTCTCTTTGGCCACACCAAAGAGCGATAAAATGGGATTGGCTCTGTTATAACTCATCTTTCCCAACCCTTCAAAAAAGTTAATCCACATATTTTGAATGTAGTTCTCTTCTCCTGACTCGGTAAAGAGGTCAAGTTTGGAGTAGAGATGGGTTACACTCGACATCAAATCAATTTTTCTCTCTTTGGTATAGATACCATGTTCGGTTAAAATAAATGGTTTGGATTGGTCATGGGAGATAAGGGCTGCTAGAAATCCTGCATAACCCGTGGAAGGTGCATGAATAATTTTGCCTTTAGTGCCAATAAATTTTGCCAATTTTGCCATTTTCCAGATGGGAAGATGAATGTTTCTAACCGTCCAAAAGTAGTCAATAAAAGGAACTTGGCTACAATTTTTTTGGTTTTTTTGGGTAATAAACTTCCACGCTTCACGGCTGTAAAAAAACATTGATTCATCGATGGTATTGAGGTAAAAATCCAAACTCTTTATCTCTTTGGGAAAGGGGAGTTCTTTTTTTTCTTCTCGAAACCATTGGTAGAGTTTTTCTATTTTTTCAAACTCTTTTGGGTTGCCATTCATCTTTTTGATGGGTGGTTTTTTCTCTTGGTCAAACATAAATACTTCAACCACATAGACCAAATTTTTAGGAAATTCAAAGAGTGGTTTAGAGGAGTAGTCAATGGTTCTACTACCAATAAAGGCAATGCCAAAGGTGTATTGAGGCAGACCTGCAATAAGTTGGGCTATCCATGATGAAACGCCTCCTCGAACATAAGGGTAGGTTCCCTCAGCAGGGATAAGAATATCAGGTTCTCCTGTATGGTGTATCACCTTCATGCTTTTTTCCAGATATGGTAGAGGGGTTTGAGTCGTAAGTCAATGACAAACGCTTTTTCCATAAATTGTGCAATCTCATTATAGGCTTTTTGACTGTAGCGTATTTCAGCCAGATAGGTATCGATGTGTTTTTTAGGTGTTCCTTGTTCAACCGCTTGTAAAAACATTGCTTCTGCTTTTTCATACTCTTTGTTAAAGAGATGAATTTTTCCTAAGAGTAGCGAAGCTTTAGAAGAGTGGTCAATGTGTTGAAGGGTTTGTTCTATTTTATCGGTATAAAAACGTGTTAATTGAACATTGGCAACACCATGAAAGATAAATTGCCAATAGCTTTGAGCCAAGTGTAAATGGTACATCTCTAAATCGTGTTGGTTGGAGGCGGTTTTAATTTTTTTATGAAAATTTTTCACTTCGTCGTTGAGTCGTTTTTCAAAAGAGGAGATTAATGAAAAGGCATAAAGTCGTGTTTCATCAGAACTGTCGGAGAGAAAAAGCTTAATTTTCCCAATGTTGTCTTGAACATTACTTTCATATAAAATTCTTAGGGCTTTAATTTTCTCCTCGGTCGAAATGTCACGGTTAGGATGGCTATCAATCGCCAAGATACCTTCGGAAAATTGACTTGTAACCATGGGAAATTCATCAACCACATACGCTTCTAGTTGAAGAATTTGATAGGTCGGTCGACTCATTCGATGGCTTGCCCAAGCCAGTCCAAATAGAAACATGGCAAGGGTAAGCACCATTCCCATAAAAAGCAATCCCATATTGATGATGACCATAAAAATAAAAATCTCTTTTTTGTAGGGTTTATATTTTTTAGGAAGCAGTTGTATCAGCAGGGAAAAAAAGAGTATCCAAAAGAGTAACAATCCAACAATGAAAAGTAAGAGTTTGGTACTGTTAAGCTCTTGCAAAAAGAGAGGAATGTCATGGATAGGTAGATTACTCATTACAGCCATACTCCTTTAAGAGTTCATCAAAGTTTTTGACGCTTATGTGTTTGGTGTTGATGGGTTCATGGTTTAGATAATATTTTATTCCTTCATCAATGGCTTGTAGTTTGATTTGATTCTCTATCTCTTCAAAGGCATTATTAAAATCTTTGGAGGGTTTAAAAACCCCACTTTTAGAGACAAAAGGAAAGAGAATAAAGTGTATATACCTATCACCACACTGAACAGCAATGTATCGGTCTAAAATACTTAACTGTTCATTTTGATATAAATAATCCCCAATAGATTCATGCAGATAAGCATTTTTGGTAGCAACCATGTAAATTCGACTGTCAATATCAAAATCGTTTAAGATATTGCTTAGACGCACCACTTCAAGTTTAAAATCGACGATTTCTTGTCGGTGTAGATGTTTCTGTAGCACAATTTTTGTCTCTTGTTTTTGATCTAAGGAGAGACGTTTTTGATATTCTGTCCATACGTAGGTAAAAACCACATTGATTTTAAGAAGGTTGTCGACATGGTAAAACATAAAAGGAATCTCTTTTAGAATCAGTATGGTGGTGACATTTTCTCGTTCATCTAAAAAGGGAACGGCGTAAATATAAGCGGTTTGTTCTTTCTCTTCCAAATCGGTTAAATAGATGGCTTTTCGTAAAAGAAGTGCTTCATGAATGAGTTTATCATGGGTGCTAATGGTGTGTTCTATCTCACCAATGGAGTCGAGTTCTTGATAGAGTGAACCATGCTTAACTTCCCAAATAGTAGCAGATTTGACCATAAAGAATTTTTCCAACACTTTTAGGGTATTGTTGGCACTGCGTTGGGGTGTGGCATATTCCCAATTTTCCAATACTTCAGAGATAACAAATCGAAAGGATGCAGGTTGGGTAATATAAATTGATTCAAGTTTATCATGGGATATTTTTAAACTAAAAAAAGCATTGGTTAACTCTTTTAACCGTAACTGTTGATATTTGCTACGAATGGTAAGTTTTTCAATACGGGTTTGTAAATTGGTAAAAAAGAATCCATAAAGAAAGACAAAAAAGAGATTTTCAAGCAATATTGAGGCAAAGTGGGGGTCATTCCCATAGACAACAGCGGAAAAAGCTCCAAAGACTACCCACATGACCAAGCCCATTGCTAAGCCATAAAAGAGGGTAACAATTGCCAACCATAAAATCATAAAACTAAAAGAGTAGTGTACCAATAAGGGGTCATTGGCATCAATATAATAGCCTACAAAAGAGATAATCAGGGCAAAAAGAGTAACCTCAAAACCTTGCAATAGAGGTGAACGTTTTTTAAGTGTCATAATGGGTAGAATTTAGGGTATAAATTTAGGAATAAGATTTTCGGCAATCTCTTGGGCAATAACACCGATGGATTTGTGTCCCCAACCACTTTTGGCACCGATGCCATTGAAAACAATACGATTTTGATTTAAGTCGATAATTTGAATACTGTAACTGACCACAGGCTCACCATCAATGCCTGTTTTATAACGCCACTCTTGCACATTCCCTGTAATGAGATAATCGGCACCAACTTTTTTAGCTTCCTCTTTTTTTGTTTTGAGAAAATCTTCTTTGGTGGTACTCAGTTCAAGTTCATCACTGCCACCAATAAGCGAATAGACCATAATGTTTTTTTCAGACAAAACACTTTCAACAATGGTTGAGGCTCTTAATCCTGCCATAGGGGTTTCAGTGTAATTCCAAAATGAACCAATGGCATATTTTTTAGTTTGGGGTAGTTGTACATTTTGTTTATTAACAATCGAAGAACACGCTGTAAAAGAGAGAAGAATCAGGGTGATAAAAGTCGTAAAGAGTGGTTTTAACATAAGAAGGCTCCATAATCGTAATAATTTGCTTATTTTATAGCATTACTCTTAAAATTTAAAGTTAAATAGGATTGAATGCCTAAATTATGGGAGATTCATAAAAAAATTGCAACAGCTTATTATAGTATAAATAAAAATATTTATTAAAAATATTAAAAAAAAATTAATATTTTCATGATTGTTACCAACTCTTAGATTATTATTTCTTCATAATAAATCATCATTAGGAGAGAACATGAAAACATTTTCAACCATGGCAGTTGTATTGCTTCTTCAATCATCATCACCATTGGCAACCAAACTTCGTTATACTCTACAGAAGCGTCTACTTAACCATTTTTAATTATTTTATTTT
>DYMW01000004.1:20279-21395 GCA_020721385.1 Sulfurovum sp.
ATCTTTGACCGACTAAGAATTTTTAATTTAAGAAATAGGTACAATATATAAATTTATATGAGGAGAGCTTATGCAGGAAGTGCATGATTTAATTATTATTGGTGGTGGACCAGGGGGAATTGGTGCTGTCGTTGAGGCAAAGACATTGGGACTTGCTAAAGTGATGTTGATAGAAAAAACAGAAAATCACTCCCACACCATTCGTAAATTTTACAAAGATAAAAAACGTGTTGATAAAGATTGGCAAGGACAAGCAGTAGAATTAGAGGGAAATGTTGCTTTTGTAGATGGAACCAAAGAGAGTACCTTGGATTATTTTAATCACTTGTTGGATGATGAGTTGATTGAGAGTCGGTTTAATTGTGAAGTTCAAAAAGTCAAAAAAGTTGATGATGTTTTTTTTGTTGAAACCAGTGATGGTATCTTTCAAGCTAAAAATGTCATTGTCAGTATTGGACGTATGGGCAAACCCAACAAACCAAGCTATAAAATTCCCCCATCTCTACGTTCACAAGTGGGCTACAATTTAGACAATTGTGGTAATGGTGAAACCATTTTGGTTGTAGGTGGTGGAGATTCAGCTGTAGAATATGCCTGTGAATTAAGTGACAGCAATGATGTGACGTTAAACTACCGTGGAGCAGAGTTACTTCGACCCAATCCAACCAATCAAGCTATAATTTATGAGTATGCTAAAGATGAGCGTGTACGGCTTAAATTGGGAATTGAGATTGACAATGTTGAGAGTGAACATGGACAAGTGCGTGTTAATTTTGTCGATGGTACACATGAACTCTATGATAGAGCCATTTATGCGATTGGTGGAACAACCCCTAAAGACTTTTTAAAAGCGTGTGGTATTACCCTTGATGAGCGAGGTGAACCAATTTTTGATGAAAACTATGAGAGTGAAAGCGAAGGACTCTATATTGCAGGAGATATTGCATTTGCATCGGGTGGAAGTATTGCCATTGCTCTTAATCATGGATATAGAATTGTTAATCATATTTTAGGGCAACACCTTAGCCAATAAGTTTTAGCTCCAAAGCAAAGCTAGGAGCTAAAATACCAAAGGTTGTTCCAAGGATAATTCCTATAAAAACCTGAACATTTAAT
>DYMW01000004.1:21495-31513 GCA_020721385.1 Sulfurovum sp.
TTTAATAATCTTAATTTAATATAAAATATATTATTATATTAAAATTTGAAAAAATATGTAAATATAAAGAGAAATGTTATGAAATTTAAAATAATGGTCTTAATAACCCTACTATTTACCAGTCTAAGTCTGGCTTCCGCCAATTACCCCAACTTCCATAAAATTAAACATCAAAAACACCATGTTGCTTCCAAACATTTGAAACAAATTTATAATAGAGTCTTGCAAAACAGCAATGTTAACCAAAAAGCTTTAAAACGAGCTTTTACCTATTATGAGCGTAATCGATATAAAAAAGGATTGTCTTCGGAGTATCTGGCTATTGCTGATTATACCAAACGGGCTATGGACAAACGACTCTATATTATTAACTTGCAAACAGGAAAAGTGAATCGTCATCTTGTGGCACATGGTAAACAATCTGGTCCCAAAGGAGGACGTGTGGTACGTTCGAGCAATATGGTCAACAGTCACATGACCCCTTATGGTTTTTTTAAAGTGGGTATAAAAGAGAAGGTCACCAGCAAGAAAAGGTATCGTTATCTTTCTGTTCAGGGTTTGGATTGGAGCAATAAGAGAGTGGGACAATCTACCAGACAAGGCGGACGAGATATTGTATTGCATACGGCTAACTATGTAAATCGTGGAGGGAGAAGTTATGGTTGTTTTGCCATAAAACCACAAGATAAACGAGCCGTTTTTAAGCAATTAAAAACAGCTTTACTTTATAGTTATACAGAAAGATAATTGTTTACAGGCTATCTTCTTCATGCCAAACTGTCCACTTCTCTTGTTCAAAAAGGGATTTGGCTTTGGAACAGAGAGGAGCTTGAATGTAGATGTATTTTTTGTTAATCTTACTGTCGTTATACACTTCAAGTTTTTGGTGAAATACCATTAACTCTTGGGCCTCTTTTTTTAAGATACGACTCTTTTTATGAATATGAATAATACACGCATAATATTTTTTTAAATCAACCCCCAAATAGAGATTGATTTTTTTACGACTTCCTAAAGCTTTAGGTTCAATGGTTTTAAGTGATTTAAAAAGTAAGTTTTCAATTTGAAGTTTGTGAACAATCTCTTTCATTTATAGCGTATTAGAGAGGCTATTATTCATAGCTTAAATCACCCAATTTTAGAATGTCATCATTGTAGTAAAGTGTTCCATCAGAGACAAAGGCATAACCTTTAATTTCGTCAATTTTATAGACTTTGTGGTGACTAAAACTTTTGTTCGAGACAATTAAAAACCCTTGTTTGTCTAGGGCATAGACTTTGTCATTGTAGATGGTTGCTACCGAAAAGTGGGCAAATTTAAATTTTTTCTCTGCTATAACCGATAAGCTCTCATCGAGTTGGATAATACGTCCATCTTTGGCAAAGATAAAAATAGCATTTCGATCAATGATAACATCAGAGACAGCCGTGTCCAACTCTTTTTTCCCTTGGTTGTTTACGGTTAATACTTTGTTGGGGGTTGATGCTACAAGTGTGTTGTTGAGTCGTCCCAAGAAAATGATATTGTTGAGGGTTTTTTCAGTACTCACATACATCTCTTTGGCAATTTTAAGGGTGGTTAAATCTAAAATAACAAGTTTTCCATCAAGGGTAGGAATAACCACTAAGTTGTCAATTTGTAACGGGTTGGCAATACGGGCATCGAGGCTAAAGGCTTGTTCTGATTTGTTGTTGTAGACAATCGCATTGGTAGCAAAATCATAAACTCCAAAGTTATTGTTTTGTAAAACATAAACCATGTATTGACCAACAATGGAAGCACCTACTACGGCTTGTGGAAATTTGATGGAGGCAACTTTTCCTTTACTGCTAACAAGGTGACAATGTCCTTGGTTATCCGCAGTAATTGCAGCATTGACAGAATGGTTAATAAAGTAAAAACCTTTATCAAGTTCTATTTTTACAGCTTGATGTTCTGTTAAAACTTTTCCACTTGCAAGCGTTGCTCCATCACGTGAATAGTGGACAATGCTATCACCCATAGTGCTGCTTGATGCACTAAAGGTTTGTTCTGGTTTGTAATACTGTTTTGAACCACACCCTGAAAAAATAACGACAGCAATAGAGCTGGCAAGTAGAAGTGTTTTACGCATTATTGACCTTTTATAGTGTAGTGTTTGATTATTTTGGCAATATTAAAAACAGGGGATTCTTCGTTAATCATATCCAACTGTTCTTTGGCTTCTTTCATTTTTCCCTCTTTAATCAGTAAATAGGCATTGTTAACCAATGCAACATCTTCTAAATATTCCGATTTAGCAGGTTTTCCTTCAATAATCGCCAAATCATAAGCACTCAAATCGGCAATGATTTCATTTTTACTTGATGCGAGTTCTTTTAGGGCAGTTGTATCAAGGTTGTTCATTGCTTTTTGATAGGTATAAAGTTCGAAAAGTTTGGGATTGTTACTTTGTAAGTCAGCAAGTGCTTGGGTATTGTTGGCATCTTTTAGCAGGGTCAAATAGGCACTGTTGGCTACCACCAATTTTTGATGTTGAATACTATTCATAATCGCTGTTCCACCAAAGTAAAGTGCCACAATGGCAATGATTGAAAATAGTTTAATTTTATGCTTTTTGTATAGCTTTTCTAGTTTGAAAGCAGATACCAATATCTGCTCATCACTACTTAGTTCTTTTTTGGCTTCGTTTAGGGTGTCTTGAATACTCAATTTATTGCTCCATAATTTAAAAATCCTATTATTATACCTAAAATTAATTTATGTTTTAGAGTTTCGTTATAGTTTAACGATGGTAATTCCCAAGTTCCCTTTTAAGCCATTAAACGATTGTATTTTAGGGTAGGCTTTTAAGTAGTCAATGATTACTTTTTTTAATACTCCTGAACCCGTTCCATGAATAATCTCAACTTCTGAAAAACCATTGACCAACGCATCAGATAAAAAAACATCCAGTTTATCAATCGCCTCATCAGCATAACAGCCCAAGAGTTTAATAGAGATGCTACCTCGTCCTGTTTTTTCAACGGTTACATCGGTTTTGGGTTTCTTTTCTACTTTTGGTGTCGTTCCAATGTATCGCAGTTGTGAAAGTGGAACACGCATTTTGAGTCCATCCACCTCTATGGTTGCCTCTTTTCCACGAACCGAGAGTAAATCCCCTTTAGAAGTTCTGTACTTTATACGGTCACCTGCTTTGAGTTCCATTTTGTCGGGTTGTTGTGCCTCTTTGGCTTCTTTGGAACGCTCTTTGTGTTTGTGGGCATCATTGAGCAGTCGTCTACCTTCTGTGGACTCTTTAACTTTCATCGCTTCTAATGCTCGTTTGGTGGCTGCATTGTAACGGTTTTCTAAAGTTGCGATGGCTTTTCGATGTTGCTCACCTAGCTTCTCTTCGATATTGGTTAAATCCTCTTTTTTACGTTCAACGGCTTCTAACTCTGCCTCTATCTTTTCCAGTTTCAGACGCATTTCACGCTCTAATGTGGTCGATTTTTCTATCAGTTCATTAAGGTTCTCTTTGTCTTCTCCATAAACCTCTTTGGCTTTTGTCACAATATGTTGAGGAATTCCATAACGTTGGGCGGTCTCAAATGCGTAACTTTTACCAATACTCCCTTGTAAAAAAGTATAGGTTGGTACACGTCGCTCTTCATCGTACAATGCTGCAATAAGTTCTACATCATCATCGGTACTCATTAAAGAAGCCAAACGTTTATGGTGCGTGGTGACAATAAACATAATGCCTTTTTTACGTAACTCATCAAGCATAACTCGAAACAGTGACGCTGCTTCATCCGAATCGGTTCCGAGTTCTATCTCATCGACACCCACAATGGCATTCTCTTTATCAAACAGTTTGGCAAATTCCACCATACGCCCTGCAAAGGTTGAGATGTCGTTTTTTACCGATTGTGGGTCATCAATAACCGCTTCTATACTTTTAAAGTGACCAACTTCTGTTTTTGCTTCATTGCATCTAAATGGCAAAAGATTTTTACTCATATAGACCGCTGAAAGCAAGGATTTCAACAACATGGTTTTACCACCTGCATTGACCCCTGTTACCAGCATGACCGATTTATCAAGCGTAATGTTGATGGGTTTTGGTTTCTCTATGGCAGGATGACAAAAGCCTGAAAGTTTAATATTTTTGCTTTTAGAAGGTAAAATAAAGTTGTAATCATAAGCACGAGCAAACATTACACGGGCTTGATAGTGGTCAAATCGGTCATACTCTTTGTTGATAAAGGCTAAAAATTTCCACCATGTAAAAAAGGTCGCCGAAAATTTTTGACAATAACGGTAAATCAGCTCCTCTTTCTGTGAGAGTAAATCCGATTCTTTCTCTTTGAGATGTGAAACACTTTGTGGTAAAATATAAAAATACCCACCAGAAGTACGCCCAACCACCGAGGCTTTAATGGCTTTGTTAAATCCACCACGCACCAAAAGTGTCTCTTCACCATTCAAAAAATGTACTTGGCTATCTACCAAATAATCTTTAAGTGTTGAAGCATGAGCCATTTTATACAACGACTCTTTTATTGCCGAACGGTTAATTTTAATGGCTCGTTCAATATCATAAAGTTCAGGCTCACGCTCAGGGTTAAGCATTCCTTCATCGGTAAAGTAGAGCAGTATGTTATTAATTTCATCAGGCGTTTCAATTTCACGTATCCATTTGTTCAACGGTTCAGGAAGCGTTAGGGCTTTAAGCGAATTAAAATACGCCACCATCGTCATAAAAGCATAAATCTCTTCAAGCCGAAGCACTCCCTGCTTTTTAATACGATTAATCTCATCATCAAGATTACGAACCTCTTTGGTCGCAGGAAATTCTATGGTAGAAAGAGCCGAGATATAACGAAAATGCTGATTTATATCGCCCATCATCGAAATTTCTTTATCTCGTGCATAAAAGTGTTTAAAGTTGCTTATAAAGGTATCTAGGTCTAGTTTTTGTGTTAGGGTTTTCAATAGTATAGTCTTGTATGTTCTTTTTTTAATTTTGTATCTTACTAAGAATAGTTCTTAGTGTTACTTGTAAATCCTCAATATGCTCAGTAGCAACTTCAAAAACTACATCTGCATTCAAATCAAAATAGTGGTGAGAGATAATATCTCGCATACCAGCTATTCTTTTCCATGGAGTATCAGGATAGTTTTTTAAAAGCTTTTTATCGGTTAGTTTATCTCTTTCTGTCAATTTGAAATAATTATATCATATTTTAATATACAGAGGATTTGTAGTATTATCATGGTTCTAAAACAAAGCAATCCTATAAAGAATAACTTAAAGCAAAGATAAAAAGAATATTTATTATTTTTGTTTAAGTTGAGTTGGTATACTATTATTAAATAAGGCTTAAATTTAAGGAGACAATGTATGCAAAAAGGGATGTCGATACATATAGGATTAAATCGGTTAGACCCCGAACATTATGGTTCTAGGGTAGAAGCATTGGATACGTGTGAACAGGATGCAATTGACTTACAAAAACTTGCATTGGCACAAGATTTTAAATCTTCTGTGTTGTTGTTGAGTGAAACGGCAACCCGTTCGGCGGTTAAATCGGCAATACGCATGGCAAGTCAAGAGTTGGTTGATGGTGATTTATTGCTGTTGAGTTATTCAGGACATGGTGGATTTGTGTTTGATACCAGCGGGGATGAAGAGGACAGACTTGATGAGACATGGTGTCTGTATGATGCTCAATTGATAGATGATGAACTTAATGTTTTATGGACAGAATTTAAAGAGGGTGTTCGCATTGTTATCTTATCGGACAGTTGTCACAGTGGAACGGTGGCTAAAGCCAATATGTTTAGTAATACTAAAGAAAAAGAGAGTCCAATATTTAAGAAAAAACTTTTGTCTTATAGTGTAGCCAAAGAGGTTTATTTGGCACATAAAGATTTTTATCGTGAGGTAGAAACCTCGATATTGAGCAGTGATACCAAAGAGATTAAAGCAAGTATTAAACAGATATCCGCGTGTCAAGACCCTCAAGTCTCTTATGCCATTCCTTTTGCCAACAACAGTATTTTTACAGAACAACTGTTAAAGTTGTGGGATAATGGAAAATATGTGGGCAATTATGCAACATTTTTTGAAACCCTTAAAAATACCGTAGAGAGTTTGGATTTTCTACCAACCATTCAAACACCAAACTTGTATCTACTTGGTAAAGAGAACCCCGATTTTGATATGCAAAAACCATTTCAGATTGATGAACAATAGGAGCTAACCAATGGGGCAACAAAAATATAAAGAAAAATTATTGGATGTGAGAAAAGATAGGCTTGATTTACGTGATAGAGCCTATCAACCTATTTTGAAATCGTTACCGCACAGTTATCCTAATGTTTCAAATATTGATGAGATTATTAAATGTTATAGAAAAGACAATAGGGTACTTGACCAAGGCAACAATGGAGCGTGTACAGGGTATGCATTGGCATCGATTATTAACTATTTGTTGTGGACAAAAGCCATAAGTGATAATGAGCATAACCATGTGGCGAATCCTTTAGAGATAAAAAGTGAAAAAGTTAGCCCTAAAATGCTTTTTAATTTGGCACGTATTTATGATGAGTGGGATGGTGAAGATTACGAAGGTTCTTCGTGTCGTGGTGCCATGAAAGGGTGGCATAAACATGGTGTTTGTAGAGAACACAGTTGGAAATTTGATGCAGATGAACCCAAAGAGGGTTGGGATAAAGAGTCGGTAGAGAAACCTTTGGGTGCCTATTATCGGGTGGATAAAAATTCGATAGAGGACATGCAGTCAGCCATTTATGAAGTGGGAGCCTTATATGTTTCGGCAGTGATTCATGATGGTTGGTGGGAATTTGTAGAACAAGAAGCTAAAGAGATAAAAAATATTGAAGCCGATTTACCTAAAATTCCTTATCCTTCAGATTTTTTTCCAAGAGGAAAACATGCTTTTATTATCGTTGGATATACACGATATGGATTTATTGTTCAAAACTCATGGGGAGAATCTTGGGGGAGTTGTGGCTTTGCTTTGTTGAGTTATCAAGATTGGTTGGCGAATGGATTAGATGTTTGGGTGGCAGTGATGGGTGTTCCTATTGAAATAGAAAATACACCGCAAACCTATGTGAGTTTGTCACTCACTTCGGTTGCCAATGAAGCCGTAGAGGGAACCAAAACCATCAAAAAATCATTGAGTTATGACTATAAAAAGAAGATAATCAAACCTGTTAGTGAGGAACAAGCGTATCAACATACGTTGGTGTTAAACAGTAATGGACGGGCAAAACATACCATTATTTACACTTCAAGTTTAGAAAAATCGATGCAGGTTATCTGCTACAACAATATTAAAACGTGGTTAAATAAAAGCACGGAAAATAGAAAAGTAGCCATTTATGCTTTGGGTGGATTACAAAATGAAAAAGAGTATATTAGTAAAATAAGGGTGATGATACCCTATTTTTTACAGAATGGTATTTATCCTATTTTATTAACATGGCAAGAGAGTTTTTTGGAAGAAATTCAAAAATCCATTGAGAATTTTTTTCAAGAGGCACGAGAAAACAATGTGTTGGCATTGAAAGATGAATTGATACTTCAAGAGAAAGAGGCACTTAATCGAGCCATAGAGAATTACAGTAAAAAAATTTCAACCCGTGCCATTTGGGCAGAGGTCAAAGAGAAATCGTTTAATGCAAATTTGAAAAAAGTGGATGGTTTTGAAGAAGAGAGAAGTGGTACATTGTATATTTTAACCGATGCACTACAGCGATTAAATAAAGAGTGTCAAGGTACGATTGAACTTCATGTTATGGCACACTCTGCGGGGTCACAACTGTTGGTGTCAACGTGGTTAGAAGCGTTAGAAAAAAGGGGAATGAAACTAAGCTCCATGCACCTTTTGGCTCCTACTGTATCGGTTCAAGATGCCAACCAATACATGATAAAAGCGTATGAAAAAGGGGTATTTAAAAAAGACAAAGTGTATATCTATATGCTTGATACAGAGATGGAATTGGCTGATTCTGTAGGAAAGTATCGTAAGTCATTACTTTGTTTGATTAGTCGTGCATTAGAGAAGATACACAAAACACCTCTTTTGGGTCTTAAAGACTCTTGGGAGAAACACAATAGCACGGTTAAAGATGGAATTTTTAACACACAACAACTAGATGAGATTAAAAAATGGCTCTCTTTTGCCTATAAAGTTGATAAGCGATACAGTCGAATTAATCTTGAAATTTTAGGAAAAGAGTGTAATCAATTACAGTGTTCTGTACATAACGATTCGATTAAATTAAGTCATAAACACCTCGATAGTAGTATTTATATTTTCGAAAAGGTTTTAAAAGTTATGGTGGATGGTGAGTTAAAGTATACGGTTGAAAATTTGGGGTGAGTTGGGAATCTTTTCATTAAGGCTTCAATAAAGAAATTCAGATAAAATATACCCCAAATTTAATAGAAGGTTTTTTTAATGAAAGTAGTAGTAATTCAAGGTCCAAACCTCAATATGTTGGGTATTCGAGAGCAAAGTATTTATGGGCCAATGAAATTAGAAGATATTCATGCACAGATGCAAGGTTTTGCAACACAAAATGGTATTGAGATTGAGTTTTTTCAAAGTAACCTAGAGGGTGAAATTGTGGACAGACTTCAAGAGTGTTTGGGTGATGCTGATGGGATTATTATTAATCCTGCTGCATATACACACACCTCTATTGCGATTCGTGATGCGATTGCTGCGATTCAAATTCCTACTGTTGAAGTGCATCTTTCAAACATTCATCAAAGAGAAACATTCAGACATACTTCTTTAACCGCTCCTGTATGTGCAGGTCAAATTGTAGGGTTTGGGCCATTTGGTTACCACTTAGCAATGATGGCTGTTATTCAGATTATGAATGAAGTTCAAGCTTTAAGAGAAGCACAGCAAGGGCAAAGAGCTCAACAAGCGTTAAAAGCCAAATAAAAAAAACATCGTAGCGTGAGCATTCTTCCACGCTACAAAGGTAAACTCCCATGAATTACATCGTTAAAGACGAAAACGCCATCTATTATGAGTGTGGCTACAGTTCGGACAATGCACTTTTTTTAAAGCTTGGAAGTGAAGCTTTTTTTCTAACCGATTCGCGTTATGCCATTGAAGCCCAAGAACTTGTTCAAAATACCACCGTTATCATAGAGGGTGATTTGTATGCCAAAGCCCATGAATTGATACAACAATCCAAAATTAAAAAGTTAACGTATGACCCCAAAGAGTGGAGTCTGCTTCATTTTCATAAATTGACCAAGGGTTTAAAAATAAAGTTCAAAGAAGCTCCTGATTTTTCACACACCAAACGCATTATTAAAAGTGAATCAGAGTTATTATTGCTACGTCAAGCGGTTAGATTGGGTGCAACAGCCTTTGATACTTTGGCAAAAGAGATTCATGAAAAGTGGTTAAAAGAGGATGAGTATGCCTTAACCTATTTGGCAAAATCGGTGCTGTCTGATTATGGAAAGTATGATTTATCGTTTGACCCCATTGTCGCCATCAATGCTAATGCCGCCAAACCCCATGCCTTGCCTACAGCCATCAAACTCCATAAAAAAGATTTACTTTTAGTCGATGCAGGATTAAAGTATCAACGTTACTGTTCAGACCGAACCCGAACCGTTTCAGTGGGTAAAAATTTTGGGTTTGAAACCGAGCAATACTTTAAAAGTAAAAAGATACAAAAAGCCTACGATTTGGTCTTAAAAGCCCATGATAATGCCATAGAAAAAGCACGTTCAGGTATGAAAGCCAAAGAGATAGATGCCTTAACCCGTGACATTATTACCAAAGGTGGTTACGGTAAATATTTTGTTCACTCAACAGGTCACGGAGTGGGATTGGATATTCATGAGATGCCTTATATCTCTGCTAAGTCCGATACGATTATAGAAGATGCAATGGTCTACACCATTGAACCTGGAATCTACATCCCCAATGAGTTTGGAATTCGTATCGAAGATATGGTAGTGATGGTTGATGGGAAGGTTGAGGT
>DYMW01000072.1:0-5954 GCA_020721385.1 Sulfurovum sp.
AAAACAACACTCACCACTTTGGCAAAACCACCCATAACCGCAAAGGAAAGTGAAGCCAACAACATGAACAAAATACCTCTATCCATACGTAAAATATAGTTTTTCAATAGCATCCCTTTTAGATTTTTTGAAAGTTTAACATATTTTAATATAAGGCATCTTGTAGATGAATTTCCCTTTTCTACCCTACCTCTTAATAGACTTTTCATCAAAAAAATCATCAAAAATGTACAATTACTCCATTAATTACACCTTTTTCTATAAAAAATAAGAATAATTGAGCTAGAATAGCTACTTAAAATTTCATCAATCGAAAGAGAATACATGCCCATACGAATCCTAATCCTATTGAGTTCCATCCTTCTGCTATCTCAAAACCTATTTGCTACTGACTACAAATGGAGCAAAGGTACAAACTTTTTGAGTTTTTTAGAAAAAAACAACATCCCTCTTAAAACCTATTTCAGCATGGATGAAGAAGACAAAGAACTCATTCAAGAGATTAGAGCCAATCAAAGCTACAGCATTATTCGCAAAAAAAATAAAATAAGCGAAATACAAATTCCTATCTCTGATGAGTTGATGTTAAAAATTTCAAATACCAAAAAAGGATACCAAACCACTTTTATACCTATTCCTTTTGAAACCGTTGACCAAACCATCTCTTTTAGCATCAAGAAAAATTTAAAAAATGATTTGTATCAAGCAAGTAAAAAATTGTTTTCAGTCAAACAACTTGAACATATTTATGCAAAATCTTTACCTTTTTCAAAAATGAAAAAAGGGGATAAAGTAATTATCATCTATTCTCAAAACTTTCGCAATGGCAAAGCCTTTACCCGTCCTGAAATAGAAGCATCAATGGTAGAGGTCAATAAAAAAGTTTTCTATGCGTTTTTAATGAATGATGGAAACTATTATGACTCTTTGGGTAAAAAATACAAATGTGATTATCATTGCAAATTCATTAATCCCGTTCCCAATTTCAAACGTATTTCAAGTAACTTTACCCAACGAAGATTCCATCCTATCTTAAAACGATACAAAGCCCATTTGGGTACCGACTATGCAGCACAAGCAGGAAAAAGAATTGTGGCAAGTGGTGCAGGAAAAATTGTTTCTAAAGGATGGCAAAATGGTTATGGTCGAACCATTGTTATTCAACATGGCAATGGGGTTAGAACACTTTATGGTCACATGAAAGGCTATGCTAAAGGCATCTTTGTTGGAAAAAAGGTTGCCCAAGGAACGACGATTGGTTAC
The DNA here is from genome assembly GCA_020721385.1 of Sulfurovum sp. GTDB lineage: Bacteria > Campylobacterota > Campylobacteria > Campylobacterales > Sulfurovaceae > UBA1140. The sequence goes on from DYMW01000072.1 coordinate 1,264, forward strand.
GTAGGAAGCTCTGGACGAAGTACGGGACCTCATTTACATTTTGGTCTCTATCAAAATGGAAAAGCAACCAATCCTTCTCATTATATCAAAAAACAAGTGGCCAGTACGGTGAAACTAAAAGGCAAACCTTATCAGAAATTACAAACTTTAGTAAAAAGATTTCGCCCCACATTTCAAAAAGCTAAAAAGTATGACTATGGCATTAAACAAGCAAGTAATAAAAACTACCAACAGAAAAAAGAGAGTTAATTCTCTCTTTTTTATAACCAATACTTAGAGTCTCTTGGCTCTAATATCTCCAAAGAAAATCAAATCTTTTAATACTGCATTTTGGGTTATGCCATCGTTACCAATACGCAATAACAACTCTCCTTTATCACTTGAAAAAATAGATTGATGAATAATGGCTCTAGCATACCACACATCTTTATTCTCGCCCAACATCTCTTTAAACTCTTTTAACTCATTTTGGTTGGGAATAACAATCTCTACTTCACCATGTTGTTTTTCAGCACCCACCGCCAATAGAATATATTTTTTACTCTTTGTCTTATCTTTGATAATTTCATTTAAATTAAAGTACAGTGTCAATAAATCATTTTTAGAATAATAATCCATGGTACTGTTTTCCTCTGAAACGAGTTTGTCCTTTTTCCACTCTTTATACTTTTTGGTTACTATTTTTTTCTTATGATTGATTCGATAAACTTTATTAATCGTTATACGACCATGGGACTTAATGATTTGATATAAATCTGCTACCATCACCCCATTTTCAAAATGACCTTTTGAGATATGATGCTCTTTACGATTACCTGAAAGTGTTTTAGCAATACCTGTTGATTCTAACTCGACATCAATCACATAATTTTTGCCATCTTGAGTTAATTTGGCTTTGGCAACACCAATCTCTCCAATAATTCCAAAGTCTACTTTGTAGTCTGCGGTAATGGTTTTGGCATTCAAAGTGCCAAATACCCCCAATAATAACAGTAGTGAAAAAAATAGTTTTTTCATAAAATTCCTTTAATTTGTATGGCTTAATTAAATCATATTTACGTGTACTAACCGTGAACAGATGAAGCATTATAACAATTTTTTTAGATAAAATATCAATAAAATAGGAATCAAAACATTACCCCATTAAGACAATCCATAATCAAAGACAATAAAAAAATCTGCTATAATTCAAATAATTTTTAACGATAAGGTATTGTCATAAAACAATACCCTACAAACTCCTCAATAAAACAGCCAGTTCAAAGAAAGACACACCATATGACAAATCTTAAAAAAGTAGCCATACTAGGAAGACCCAATGTTGGGAAAAGCTCCCTATTTAACCGACTTGCTCGACAGCAAGATGCCATCACCTCTGATACCATAGGAACCACACGAGATATTAAAAAGCGTGTTGTGACCATTTCAGGTAACCGTGATTTTGAAATCATTGATACAGGTGGTATTGATGAGAGTACCGAAATGTTTGCAACCGTTAAACGACTCTCATTGCGTACCGCCAAAGAAGCCGATATTATTCTTTATGTCGTGGATGGAAAAAACATCCCAGCAGAAGAAGATAAAGAGCTTTTTTATGGACTTCAAGCTTTGGGAAAACCGATTGCGTTAATTGTCAATAAAATAGACAATGATAAAGATGAAGCCCTGCGTTATTGGGATTTTTTAGAGTTTGGTGCCGATATAACGTTACCTATTTCAGTCAGTCACAACCGCTATATGAATGCTTTTTATACGTGGTTAGAGACCTATATTCCTGAACGTGAAGAGGAAAAAACGTTAACCCTTGAAGAAGATGATGAGCAGAGCTTTGAAGATATTCTTGAAATGGTGCATATTAAAGAAGAGGAAGAAGAAGACAACCATATTAAAGTCGCCATTATTGGTCGTGTTAATACAGGAAAAAGCTCACTACTCAATGCCCTACTTCAAGAAGAACGTGCAGTAGTCTCCAATGTTGCAGGAACCACCATCGACCCTATTAATGAATCAATGGAGTACAAAAACCATACAATAACCTTTGTTGATACTGCAGGAATCAGACAACGTGGACGAATTGTAGGCATTGAAAAATTTGCCCTAGAACGTACAGAAGCGATGCTTAAAGAGGCAGATATTGCTCTGTTGGTGATTGATGCAACCATGGGTGTGGTTGAACTCGATGAGCGAATTGCCAACCTTATAGAGAAGTTTAAACTCGGTTGTCTCATTGTATTAAACAAATGGGACATTCGCGATGAGATTACCTATGAAAAAGCGGTTGAAGATATTCGTGATGAACTTAAATTTTTACATTATGCTCCACTCATTACCATTTCAGCCAAAACAGGACAACGGGTTCCGAAGATTTTAGATGAGATTATTGCTATTTATGGAAGATACAAACAGAGAATTCCTACTGCGACACTGAATGAGGTGTTAAAATATGCCATAGGAAGACATCATCCACCAAGTCTTAATGGAGTACCCATTAAAATCAAGTTTGCAACACAATATGAGATTAAACCTCCTAAAATTGCCCTGATTGTTAATCGTCCTGATGGAGTACATTTCTCTTATAAACGATACTTAGCCAATATCTTTAGAGAGAAATTTGATTTTGTGGGTGTGCCTTTGGACATAGATCCAAGAAAACGTGGTCAACGGGTAGATGATGACTAAAAAAGCATAGAGAAAATCCCTTTTCTCTTTACAGATAACTCTTACTGAGCATCTGATAAGGTTTTGCTTTTGAAAAGTAAAACCCTTGCCCATACTCAATACCAAAACTTTTTAAAATATCAACCGTCTCTTGATGGTCAATATACTCTGCAATGACATGAATATCATTCTGTTGACAAAACAGTGCAAATGTTTTCACAATACTGTAGGCTTTTTTATCATGGGCAATCTCTTTAATAATTGAGCCATCAATTTTTAAATAATCAATAGAGAGATTTAACAGATGATTTAAATTGGAGTAACCACTCCCAAAATCATCAATACAAATTTGATACCCAAAAAGTTTTAATTTTTGAATGGAAAATTCAACCTTTTGATAATCAATACTTTTAGTTTCTAAAATCTCAATCAACATTCGGTCTGACAAATCAGCATTTTGTGCCAATACTTCTAAAACAGAATCGTTTACCAAATCATCAGCACTTAAATTAATACTAATTTTAAAGTTTTCATCTTGACGCAATTTAACAAGATTGTACTCAATCACCTTCATGGTTAAACGACTGTACAAATAGGAATCTTCCAAATCAGGTAAAATTTTATCAGGAAAAATAATATTTTTTCCATCTTCAATCCGTAATAACGCTTCATAATGGTGTAATTTCCCACTCTCTAAACTTCGGATAGGTTGATAATAACAGACCAATTTGTCCCCATCAATCATCTCTTTTAACTTCTCGCGATAAAGTCTTGTTTTCTGTGTTATATCAAAATATCGAATCGAATTTCGACCATTGTGTTTGCACTCGTAAAGAGCTGTATCGGCTTTTTGAATCGCATCTTGAAGTGAACGTGCCACTTCGGTATTGATTAAAGCACCAATGGAAATGGTTAATTTTAAGGTATCCTTCTCAATATAAATATTGAGTCGTTCAATCATAATTCTAATGTCTTCAAGTTTGTGTTTAAAGCGTTGATCGTCTAAATTCTTTTTGGCAAAAAAGAGCAAAAATTCCTCGCCTCCGTACTGAATAAACATATCATCTTCACCCAACATTCCTGCAATTTGTTTAATAATCGACGTAATAACCTTGTCACCATTCTCTTGTCCATAGAGATTGTTAACCCGCTTAAAAAAGTCAATATCTGCTAAGGCAATGTAATATTTGGTAAAATCTATCTTTTCGTAATTATCACTTAAATAGGTACGATAAAAGGTATTGGTTTTTGGATTTTTATAAATTTGATGTTTCATATAACTCGTTCGTAAAATATACACAAACAACAACAATAAAAATATCATACCAATAGCTAAAGAGATAAAGATAATATGTACACTTAATTTTAACAATGATGCCAACGTCGATAAACTGTTTATCGTATAATCTACCACTAAAAATGCAATGGTTTTATTGTTTTCAACAATAGGCTTAATTAACGTATAACCCAAATCTGTTATTGTATCTTGAATAAAAGTTTGATGCTTTTGAGTTGTTTTTACTTTTCTAAAATAGTGTGCTTGTGCTGGTAAGAAAAGTTCTCCTGCTTCACCCTTATCTATTTTATCGGTGTCTAAAAGATAATATAATTTATCCTGAATGGGAAAAACAATGTAGAGTGACCGAATATTTCGTGTCACCAATACCGATAAAGCAATCTCATTCTCTTCACGTAGTTGAGCATTGGTCATATTGTCATTAATAAAATTAAAAGATTTTTTAAGTATTTTTATTAAAACTTTATTGGAACTGTCATCAATATCACTAATTGATTGATTTAAAAGAATATTTTTTAAATCTTTTTCGTATGTAGAGATATTGTTATAAACATAAAAAACAGAAACAACTAAAACAATATAGCCTACTAACATATAATAATATATTTTATTACTGTTTAAAAAAACCCATTTATTATACAAGTCATCTCCTCCTTTTCCTCGATACTCTCTGAATATAGTAACATAAAATAGTGCCGAATTGTGAACACTTACGTCAATGTTTTTAAATATTAGT
>DYMW01000072.1:6054-7670 GCA_020721385.1 Sulfurovum sp.
TATAAGAAAAGATGCTTTATAAAAAATTATTATAATTTTAACAAACAAATGGGATTCAGCATACACTCATTAATAATATATTTATCAAATTTTTTGGGTAAACTTAAATCATTCTCTTTTAATCTCTCCTCGATAAAAACAATATGGGTTCGTCCTTTTTTTAAATAAATAGCACCAATATTTTTTTTGTTTAATTTTAGCTCTTGATAAGAACCCACTATCATCATTTTATCCATTCTCGTATCATTGATGTCATTTGAAGGAAAGAGAACGATGTCTGATTTTTCGAAGGTTGAAAACTTTAAAGGGGGTTGTAGTTTGATGGCTTTATCCTCGGTATAAAATCTCAATTTTTCAGATGATTTAATACTAGAAAGGGTATGTTTTACCTCCATCATATCAATTTGAGAAAATGACATAATGGGAATAAATAGCAACAGATAAAGTAGATTTTTCATCTTTATTACTCTTTTTGGTTTAGAATACAACAAAATATTATAAAACGATATAAAATGAAAATACTAATATTCTTTATAAAGAAATAATCAATTGAATCTCCTCCTATTTTTTTGATATAATTCCACCATAATTTAATCAAGGATTTAAATGCGTGTATTAACAGGAATCCAAGCTTCAGGAAAACTTCATATCGGAAACTATTTTGGTGCCATGAAACCAATGATAGCACTTCAAGAGAGTGAAGAGTTGTTTACATTTATTGCCAACTACCACTCACTCACCACTTCAAAAGATGCCAAACTCTTAAATCAACTCACTTTTGATGCAGCAGTTGATTACTTATCGTTGGGAATTAATCCTGAAAAAACAACTTTTTGGGTTCAAAGTGATGTACCACAAGTATTGGAACTCTATTGGATTCTCTCCAAATTTACCCCTATGGGATTGCTTGAAAGAGCACACTCATACAAAGACAAAGTTGCCAAAGGCATAACCGCCAATCATGCACTTTTTTCCTATCCTGTATTGATGGCTGCAGATATTTTACTGCTTGACACACAAAAAGTACCTGTTGGAAAAGACCAAATTCAACACGTTGAGATGACCCGTGACATTGCCATAAAATTCAACAATGAATATGGAAATATTTTTACCCTACCAGAACATGTGGTTGAAGAGAGTTTGGCAACCATTCCAGGTATTGATGGACAAAAAATGTCTAAAAGTTACGACAATGCCATTGATATTTTTATGGAAGAAAAAGCATTACAGAAACGTTGTAATAAAATTATCTCCTCCTCTACACCATTGGGTGAACCCATTGAATTTAATGGTTGTAATATTTATAATCTTGCATCTCTATTTCTAAACCCTGAAGAACAAACCAAACTTCAAACACGTTACCAATCAGGGAAAGAAGGATATGGTCACTTTAAAAAATACCTTAAAGAGCTTATTTGGAATGAGTTTACAGAAGCAAGAGAGAAACGGGCTTATTATCTTGAACATCCCGATATGGTTAAAGATATATTAAGTGATGGGGCTAAAAAAATGCAAAAAATTGCCAATGCCAAAATGGCGGTAGTTAGAGAAGCGGTAGGGTTGTATTAACAAACAACCTCCTATAACCACTTTTCGGCAATATCTCTTAATCCTGC
>DYMW01000073.1 GCA_020721385.1 Sulfurovum sp.
CTTATATTACAAAATGACCCTAAATTTAGCCAATATTGAAACAGGATTAACTGAATGGGCTGATGAAAAAGAGATACGCAAAGCTGGTAATAAATCTCTCTTTTCAAATTAGAATATAAGAGGTTCGTAAGATGAAAAATTTGTATATACGATTGCTGTTATCTTTTTTTATGGTAACAGCACTTCAGGCTAAATCACCATTTATTGGCCATACAGGTCAAGACACAAGTTACAAAGATGACAAAAATAGCTGTTATGGTATTGCAACAAGAGAATTAAACTATTGTGCTTTGATTAAAGACGAAGATAAGCAAAATGCCTGTTTTGGTATTGTACGACGCAACAGTGGCTACTGTATGATGGTAAAAGAGAAAGATTTACAAAATCAATGTTTATCGGTTTCTTTGCATAATATTGGTTATTGCGATATGATTAAAAACAAAGATTTAAAAAATAGCTGTATGGCGTATGCCCAATCAAAGTCTGGATATTGCAGTTTAATTCAAAACAATAACGTAAAACAATCTTGCTTTGCAAGTGTTGAGCATAAAAGCACTTTTTGTAATTCAATGCAAGAAGAAAAAAAGAAAAACAATGATGAAGTAAATAAATAAAAAGCCAAAGGAGATGAAATTAAAAAAACTCAAAAAGATTTTTAGTAAAAATCTTTTAATGATTACGATTTTTTTTCCTTTAGTTGTTATTTTTTTTTATGGTCTCTCTCTCTCTTTTGCACTAAAGTATACACATAAAATATATACAAAAGAAGAACTTAATCAATATGAAATAGAACTTCGTAACCAACATAAAAATTTTCTTAAAGAAAAAGCGAAATATATTGAATCTTTTATAGACTTTCTTTATGCAGAAAACTTACACCAGTCTAAAAACTTCTTGGAAAAAAAAGTACTTATATTTATTGAATCCATCAAAAAATATGACAGTGGATTTATTTTTATTTTCAATAAAGATGGTACACTTATTAAACATCCTTGTGCTAAAACATTAATTAGTTTTAACAATACAAATAATAAAGATACTATTTTAAAAAAACTTATTAAAGCTTCTAACGAAAAACAGTTTGCTTACTATCAAGGAACCGATTGTCAAGAGGATGAATTTGTTCAAAAAGTTGCCTATATTTATCATATTAACAATAGTGATTTGTATATTGTTATTAGTAAAAATGAGAAAGAAATTGCTCAAACCATTGCACAAAAAAAAGAACTTTGGCAAAAGAGAATAGATGATGAATTACAAGAGAATATAAAAATTCTCTCTATAGTCAGTTTTATCTCCATTATCTTCTCTTTACTTTTTTCTAAAATTCTAAATATCTTAATTCAAGACTATGAACAAGAGATTCAAAAGAGTCATAAAGTCATGTTTTCTCAATCCCGTCTTGCACAAGCAGGAGAACTACTCAGTATGATTTCACATCAATGGAGACAGCCCATTAGTAAAATTGCTTCTATTACCTCTAATTTACGATTTAAAATAATGATGTCTCAAACGATTTCTCCTGAACAACTAGATGTTAACTTAAAAGAGATAGAAGATTATACAGAATTTTTATCTGAAACCATTGATGATTTTAAAGAATTTTATAAACCCAAACATGAAAAAAGTAAAACTTTTATTGTGCCCCTTATTACTAAAGCTATTAATTTTTTAGAAAATGAAATTGTTAAAAAAGATATTCATATTCATAAATATTTTGACAAGGACATTCAACTCTCTCTCTATCCTAATGAACTGATACAAGTTATTATTAATATCATACAAAATGCCATTGAATTTTCTCCTAAAAAAGCCCATATCAACATCATTACCAAAGTCAAAGAGAGTGAATATGTCATCTTGATTATAGACCATGCAGGAGGAATTAAAGAAGAACACCTTAACAAAATATTTGATGCCCATTTCTCAACAAAAACCAATACAAATAATACCAATTTAGGATTAGGACTTTATGTATCAAAAGTAATTATTGAAAAACATTTTAATGGAAAATTAGAAGTTCAAAGCCAAGGAGATAGCTCCACATTCACAATAAGGTTAATTAAATGATAGAAGAAAAATACCGTATGCTCAATAATAAAACTATTTTATATATTGAAGATGATTTAGAATTACAAAAAAATATTAAAGAGATTCTTAGTCACTTCTTTAAAAAAATCTATATTGCTTCTAATGGAGATGATGCTTATAGTATCTACATGGAAAATCAAAACAAAATTGATATTCTAATTACTGATATCAATATGCCAAATACCAATGGAATCACCCTTAGTAAATATTTAAGAGAATACAATAAAAATCTCCCTATTGTCATTATATCAGCCTATACCAATACAGACTATCTTTTAGATTCTATTGATTTAAATATTCTAAAATACATTACCAAACCGCTTACCACTCAAAAAATAATGTTGCTTTTAGATAAACTTTTAGACCATTTTCAATTAAACAATTCTCTTTCATTAAATAATAATATCAAATTTAACCATGCCAATGGTCTACTATCTATTAGTAATCAAGAGATAAAATTAACTCAAAAGGAGAGTAAATTTTTTAAACTTCTTTTTGAAAATGATATTGTCACCTATGAGATGATGTATGAATATTTATGGGATTATGACAAAATACCCTCTGCTGATGCCATAAAATCATTTATTCAAAAATTTAAAAAGAAATTTCCTAAAGATTTATGTAAGAATCAACAAGGTGTTGGCTATTTTTTAGATAAAAAGACACTTTTATGACACATAAATTAATTATACTACACTTATCTAAACGAGAAAAGGATTAACAAATGAAAAAAGTAGCATTAAGTTTATTAGCAGTAGGTATGGTTGTATCAATGAGTTCAGCATTAGAAATTGAAGGTGCAATGACTGAAAAAGCAATGGCCGTTGCTCTTGAAACTGCTCCTGAAAAAGAGAGTACTGTAGATGTTAGTAATTCTAAAATTAACAATACTACAGATGTTCAAAATTCAGCTGTAGCAGGGAATACAGGGGTACAAGTAAAAGGTAAAAATGTTGATATTAAAAATTCAAAAATTAACAATCAAACAAGTGTACAAAATTCAGCTGTAGCTGGTAACACTGGGGTTGCAATTAAAGCTGAAAAAGTAAATGTTTCTAATTCAAAAATTAATAACACTTCAAATATTCAAGACTCTGCTGTAGCAGGTAACACTGGTGTTGAACTAGGAAACTAAGTTTAAAATATATTTTTTATCTCCAAAGAGACTAGAGTAGAAATTTACTCTAGCCTCTCTGAAACATTCAATTTTATACCATAGCGTTCTAAGATTTTATCTTGAATCTTAAGGGCATCTTTATGATTAATAACAATTTTAGCTCCATCTTCATCTTCAAATACAATAAACTCTCCTTCAAAATTTTTAATTTGACCATAAAAATCTTGAAAATCTTTAAATGTTTTACCATTTATTTTTTCAATAGGCCATAAAGATATCTCATAATCACCACGACTCAAACTTGATGCAAGAACTTTTAATAAAACAACAATCTCTTGTTTCTCTTCGGTTGGCCATTTGTTTTCTGCTTCATAACGTAAGGACATCACAGGCATCCTTGTTGAATTTAAAAGATTTTTGGTTAAAGGAGTAAAAACATAACCACCATAAATAAAATAATTAGGCACTTTATCATACTCTAAATTTGCAAAACTCATTGTCTTCTTATCGGTCGCATTCATCTTGGCTTTTATAAACATCTCTTTTCCATGACGCAATACATGTAACGTCACCTCATCACCCACTTGAAGGGCATCAATAAAATATTTAAAATTGGTATATTGTTTTGGACGAAACTCTACCGTACCATCATCTTCTATCTTATGTCCATTTATGCTAATAATAATGTCTTCTTTCTCCAATACATCTTGAAGTGGAGAACCATATAAAATATCAACCACCAAAATACCACTCATGTTTTCATCCACATGATAATACTCTTTCATGGTTGGATTCTCTAAACTTTTAATATAAATCCCCAATTTTGGGAAACCATCATAGCGACCATCAGCAATATCATTCAAAAAATGTTGAACCACATCTACAGGAACAATATAACCAATATTTTGAGAAAAAGTAATCCCTTGCATAACAATACCTACTATTTTACCATTGGAAATAGCAGGTCCACCAGAGTTTCCAGGGTTAATCGCTGCATCAATTTGAATGGCTAAAAACTCTTCCCCACTATGTGCGTAACGATTGTGTTCAATTCGTGAAACAATCCCTGTACTCACACTAATCGTATTACCACCCATAGGAAAACCATAAACAGTTACTTTGTCTTGAATATTAGGAAGATTTCCAAGTTTTAACGGTTCCGTATTGTCAAAAAAACTCTTCTCTTTAACGCTTAAAATAGCCAAATCACTCTCATGCGAAACAAACAAAACCTTTGCTCTATACCGTTTGGTATCTCCATATTTTTTCACTTCTAAAAAAGTCTCATTGGCAACCACATGGGCATTGGTTAAAATTCGATTACCAGCAATAATACTCCCCGATCCACTAAAACGCTCTACAGTACTGTTCCATGGTTCCAAATAATTGGGTGTTTTTGAAACGGTGTAAATCTTGACAATCGATGCATCAACCTCTCCACCTTCTAACAAAGAGAAAATTATCACTATAAAAGATAATACTTTTAAAAAACTTTTCATCTAATACCTTTTTTTAATTTATTGTAAGCATAACAGCAAATGATAAACCATTCAACAATGTAATACCAACCAAAGGATATAATACCCAAAAAAAATTTAGGAGTTCTAAATATGGCAACAATCTCAATGGGAGACCTTAAAAAAGGTGTTAGATTAGAATTAGATGGCAATCCATACCGAGTAATCGATTTTCAACACGTTAAACCAGGTAAAGGTGCAGCGTTTGTGCGATGTAAAATTAAAAACTTATCAACAGGTAAAGTCATCGATAAAACTGTTCACGCAGGTGATAAATTTGAAACACCCGATTTGGTACAAAAAACCATGCAATATCTTTATGATGATGGTGAGATGTTACAATTTATGGACACCACCACGTATGAGCAAATTGGTCTAACCCATGAGCAAGTAGGAAAAGATACGTTTGACTTTATGATTGATGGGATGGAAGCAGACATTCTTTTCCACAATGGTAAAGCCATCTCTGTTGAAATTGCACAAACAGCAACCTACACAGTAGTAGAAACACCACCAAACTTCAAAGGTGACTCACAAGGTGGTAAAAAACCAGCAACACTTGATAGTGGTGCAGTCGTTCAAGTTCCATTTTTTATCTTAGAAGGTCAAAAAATTGTAGTTGATACGGTTGAAGGTAAATATTTAGAAAAAGCCAAATAGTTAAAATGGTCGATTTTATTCGACCATTTTTTAATCTCGTATCGCCTCTTTGTCCAACTCACCCGATTTCAACTTAGCCATATACTCTTTTAACATTATCTTCACATCTCCCGACATTATCAATAGTCCAAATATATTGGGAATCGCCAATGCCAAGAAAAGTATGGAACTAAAATCAACCATCGTTCCTGTGTCAACAATCGTTGCAATCACAATAAAGGCTAAAAATATCAATTTAAAAATAATTGATGATTTGATTCCAAACAAATAAACCCAAGCTCTCTCACCGTAGTATGACCAAGAAATCATGGTAGAAAAGGCAAACATAAAAATGGCAAATCCTAAAACCGTTGGAAACCAAGGAACCACCAAACCAAAGGCTGCTGAGGTCAATGCTGCACCCTGCTTGGCTTCGATAATCGCTTGAAGTTCAGGCGTTCCTCCACTATAAACACCTGTCAATATAACCACTAAAGCTGTCATGGTACAAACCACCACGGTGTCTATAAAGGGTTCATACAATGAAACCAACCCTTGACGAATAGGATATTTTACTTTTGCTGGTGAATGAGCAATACCTGCTGAACCAAGTCCTGCTTCATTGGAGAAAACCGCTCTTTGAAACCCTTGTGCCATCGCTCCAAACATGCCTCCTGCTACCGCTGTGGGATTAAATGCTTCGGTAAATATCAGTTTAAATGCATCTGGAATAACGGTAAAATAGGTTCCTAAAACCCAAAAAACCATCATCATATAGAAAATAACCATAAAAGGAACAATCGCTTGTGCCACATGAGCTATCCGTTTGATACCACCAATAATCACCATTCCCGTAATGATTGCCAAAAAAATTCCAAACGCATAAGGATAGGTTTCAAAAAATGAAATCTGCCCTTGCATAATGATTAATGATTGCGAAACCTGAAAGGTATTCCCCGCTCCTATCGCTCCTAAAATCATAAAAAATGCAAAGGTAATCGCTAAAATTTTTCCTGTTTTTGCCCAACCTTTATTTGCCAAACCACGAGAGAGATACTCCATAGCACCCCCCATAATCGTTCCATTGGGTAAAAACTCTCGATATTTTACAGACAAAGTGACTTCTGTAAATTTTAGAGTCATTCCTAAAAATCCTGCCATTATCATCCAAAAAGCAGCCCCTGCTCCACCCAAAGAGATGGCAATGGAAACCGCTGCAATATTACCAATTCCTACCGTTGCAGAAAGGGCTGTTGCCAACGATTGAAATGGCGTAATGAGTCCTCTGTCTTGATGGGTATGGTATTTCCCTTGTACAATTTTCAAAGAGTGACCCAACATTTTTAAATTGACAAAACCCATTTTAAAGGTCAAATAGATTCCTCCTCCAATCAGCCACGCCACCACAAATGGAAAAGTGGTTCCTTTTATGCTTCCTAAAAAAATATCAAAAAAAAGTATATTTTCAAAAAAGGTATTAATCAATTGAAATAATTCGTTCATCTAAGCTCCTAAATTCTCTTCTCTACCATTGTATAGAAAGTAATCTAAGTTTTGCTATAATCCAATCCAATAAAACCCTATAAATAAAAAAGGATTACAAAATGGCATCAGTATTACTCCCCCTTGCACAAGGATTTGAAGAGGTAGAAGCAGTTTCTCTTATAGACGTTTTACGACGTGGTGGCGTTGATGTTCGTATCGCCCACATGGATGGTGAAGCAGATACCAACATGGTTCTTGGAGCCAATGGCATTACCATCAAAGCCGATACCTCCATTGCCAATGTGATAAGTGAAGATTTTGATATGATTTTACTCCCTGGTGGTTGGGAAGGCACGTACACCCTAGCCGACAATGAAACCGTACAAAGACTCTTAAAAGAATTTAAAGCCAATGACAAAATAGTTGGTGCCATTTGTGCCGCCCCTTATGCCTTGAAACAAGCGGGGGTTTTAGGAAATGATTATACCTGTTATCCAAGTGTAGAAGAAGAGATAAACCAAGCAGGATACCGAGACAACGAGATGGTGATTACCGATGGAGATATCATGACCTCACGAGGACCAGGAACAGCTTTATGTTTTGGACTTGCGATTGTAAAACGGTTGGTGGGTGTTGAGAGTTACCAAGCGGTTAAAGAGGGAATGTTATTAGATTTTTGTAAATAAAAAAGAGAAGAGTCTTATCTCTTCTCTTTTAT
>DYMW01000074.1 GCA_020721385.1 Sulfurovum sp.
GCATAAGGCATTTGGGTTCGTACGTGGGAAATGTGGTCGCATCCACTTGCCATAGAAGAGATGATGGTGGTGTCCGAGATGGGTGAGACGTGGTCTCCAAATATGCCTCCTGAAATAACGGCTCCAATCATTAAAGGAATGCTCAAATCAAAGGTTGCACCAAGTCCCAAAGCAATGGGCATCATAATAGAAAAAGTTCCCCAACTCGTACCTGTTGAAAAAGAGGTTAAGGAAGCCACCAAAAAGACAAATAATGGCAGAAGAAATGGAGCAATGTTTGCCTCTTTCATCTCTTGTGCAATGTAATTGGCTGTTCCCAACTCTTTAATAATGTTTCCAATTAAAAATGCCAAGAGTAAAATAAGTACAATCGGTATCATGTCGGCAATCCCCTCATAGAGAGCAGAAAAATAGGCTTTGTGTTTCATGTAACCATTTAAAATATAGTACCCATAAATAAAAAGTAAGGTAAAAACAACGGCATAAAAAACCGAAGTTGAACCACTTCCTTTGAGTATGTCACCATTGCCTGTATAGTACAACGAGAGGGGTACCATTGCAATCAGTACCACCATCGGTAAAACCATTACCCATGGTGAACGATGCATTGGGGGTGTATCTTTGGGTTGTTCTGGCTCTAATTTTACAGCTTTTGTATCACGCATGGGACCAATGTTAATATTAAACAGTATCACCAATAAAACCATTAAAACAATAATAATGGAGTAAAAATTATAAAGTATCGACTCAATAAGCAGTGCAACACCATCTCCCTCTATGACCTTATCATTAATGGCGGTGACAATCAGACCTAAAAGCAAAGCACCCCACGCATTAAAAGGAATAAGCGAACAGACAGGTGCAGAAGTGGAGTCACAAACAAACGCCAACTTTTCACGGCTTACTCCATTTTTATCACACAAAGGTTTGGCAACAGTTCCTGCTACCAAAGCGGTAATGGAAGATTCTATAAAAATAATCACTCCTAAAAAATATGCCAACAACAATGCCCCTTTAGGAGAATCTATTGCTTGTTGTTTTTGGCTCAAATATGCCACAAAACCATCAACCCCACCAGAATGAATTAAGAGTTTAATAATTGCTCCAACCAACAGAGCAAAAAGCGTAGTTTTTGTAATCCAAGCCTCGGCAAAAAGTCCTACAAAACCATCTAAAAGAGCGACCGTTGCATCGAGTATGTTGTACTGATGCAAAACCAATTCTCCAAAAAATATCCCGAAAAGTAGGGAAACCACGACATCTTTTGTTATAATTGCCGTGATGATAATAAAGAGTGGTATAACAACGGAGAGAACTCCCAAATTTTCCATAATTTTTCCTCAAATTAACGATATAAAAAGAATTATAACATGATGAAAACCTTATCTCTATTAACCTTAATAGTAACGCTCTTTACAGCGTGTCAAAGTACACCAATTATCTCCGAAACAGAGCATCAAAATAACACGATTCAAATCCCCACCGACTCTTCACAACTTTTGGTTGTCACCACGCCAAATTGGAACGAAAAAAATGGTATTTTACAACGTTATGAAAAACATAATACACATTGGGAAAAAGTAGGTCACACCATTCCTATTGTTTTGGGTCGTAATGGTTTGGGTTGGGGAAAAGGTCTACATGAGACCCCTAAAAATGCACCCTACATCAAACATGAAGGCGATGGAAAAGCACCTGCTGGTCTTTTTAGAATTGGTCATGCATTTGGCTATAATCCTCTGCCTTTTGATATTGATTTACCTTACAGTGTTTATAAAACAACCGACCATTGTGTTGATGACAGTCATTCAAAATGGTACAATCAAATTGTTGACTCGACTACGGCAACGCAAGATTATAAAAGTTTTGAACACATGAAACTTGAAAATCATCTCTACAAATATGGCTTAACCATTAATCATAATCCTGACAACATGGCTAATGATGGTTCATGTATCTTTATGCACATTTGGGATGGCACTCAAAATGGTACTGCAGGATGTACAACAATGATTGAAGATGAAATTATTGAGCTGTTAAAATGGATTGATGAGAAAAGAAAACCGTTGCTTCTACAACTTCCCATAGAAGAGATGCCGAAGTTAAACCCTTAAAAAAATATTTTTAAGGGTTTTAATTTTATATTATTAAAAAAAATAATTATTTAACCATAAAAATTAAAAAATATTTTTTTATGTTATTTTTAGATAGCTTAATAAAAAATACCCTTTTACTAAAACTTTAAAAAAAGCTCTTATTCTGCTATCCAACTAACCCTAGTTGCTTTAAAAAAGGTCGTGCATCTAATGATTTTAAAGACAATTCGTTAATCATTAATCCTAAACTTGTATCTTTTGAAATCCACTCGCTAAGATTATTAATGCAATACATTTTTTCACCTTGTGTAAAACCTTTATAATCCTGAAGTGCATTTTTAATCATATTTAGCTGATTCATTTCTATATTTTGTCCCATATTTGTATTCCTTTATGCTGATTTAACTAACTTCATTAATTCTAGCAAAGAAGTACTATAAAAAAAATATCATAAATAATTTAATATTTATTCTTAAGTTAAAAATAAATATTTTAAAACAAAAATAAATACAATTAATTACTTTCCAAATACATAAATCAAATCAGGAAATATCACTATAATCAACAATGCCAACAGCTGTAACCCTATAAAAGGAATAACTCCTCTGTATATTTGCCCTGTTGTCACCAAATCACCTGCTGAACCTTTCAGATAAAAGAGTGCAAAACCAAAGGGTGGTGTCAAAAAAGAGGCTTGTAAATTTAAAGCTATGAGTATCGCAAACCAAACAGGGTCAATACCAAAAGCATGGGCAATGGGTACCAAAATAGGCACAACCACAAAAGCTATTTCTATAAAATCAATTAAAAATCCTAACAGAAAAATCACCACCATGGTAATAAAAATAAACATCCATTGATCTCCCATATCATGAGTAAAAAACTCCATTGCCATCACATCACCACCCAATTCATTGAAGACCAATGAAAAAGCCGTTGCTCCAATGAGTATCATAAATATCATTGAGGTTAATTTAACACTCTCAAGCGATGCATAACGTAACAATTCAAATGAAAATTTACCATTTATCCAAGCCAACAAAAATGCCCCAATCACCCCAATGGCTGCCGATTCGGTAGGACTGGCAATCCCTGCAAAAATTGATCCCAAAACAGCTACAATTAATAATAAGGGAGGGAAAATAACTTTCAATGCCTCTTTTACAACTTGGCTGTACGCTTCATCGTTAGGAATGGCTGGTGCTACCTCTTTATTGAAATAAGCATAAATAAGAATATAGAGAATATACAATCCAATTAAAATCAAACTTGGCACCACCGCTGCTTGAAACAAATCACCCACACTCAAATGCATCTGGTCACCCAATACAATCAATACAATAGATGGGGGAATAATCTGCCCCAACGTTCCCGAAGCAGCAATTGCTCCTGTTGCCAACTCGGGTGAATAGTTGTGTTTCAACATTAATGGTAAAGCAATCAAACTCATCATCACCACCGAAGCCCCAACAATTCCTGTACTTGCCCCTAAAATAGCACCCACAACCACCACAGAAATCGCCAAACCACCCCGAATTCCTCCAAAAAGTTTCCCCATGGAAAGCAATAAATCTTCTGCCATTTTTGATTTTTCAAGAATCAAACCCATCAAAATAAACAGAGGAATGGACATCAACGTAACATTGCCCATAATTCCATAAACACGATACGGCAACATATCGAGTACTTTAATGCCCAATTCATCTGAAATCAATGCAAAAAAAAGTGCTACCCCTGCAAATACAAATGCCACTTGAAAACCACTCATGAGTAATAACAGTGTCAAGGCAAACATCAACCACAAAGGGTCAATCCAAAAAGCCAGATTTAACGAAGAAAAAGCTAAAAAAAGTCCCAATAATCCTAACGCAATAAAAAATATTTTTTTAGATTTTAATTTAGAATAAGCTTTGACTATTTCAGAAATGGCTTGTAAAACCAACAACACAAATGCTAAAAACAGAATGCCTTTAATCAAAAACCGATGCGTCAATCCACCAGGGTCACTTGAGACTTCATGTTGCAGATAACTCTGCATACTCATCTCAAACGCTCCATGTAAAAAGAAGAGTGAAAAAGGAATAAGCAAAAACACCATTGAAAAAATCTGTACCATCGCTTTGGTCTGGGTCGAATAGTTCGCAAAGAAAATATCCACCCGAACGTGTTTATCATGTTTGAGTGCATAAGCAAGTCCAAACAAAAAGACAATATCAAAAATATGCCACTCTACCTCTTGCAAAGCAATAGAACCTGCCGAAAAAAGGTAACGCATCATGGCATCATAGCCAATAAGTAAAGCCAAAGTTAAAGCCAAAAAGGCGGTTAGGAATCCTATTTTTTTGGTTAGGGTGTCGATTAGATAGGTAATAAATATTTTCTCAAATTTATAAATTTTATGCATGATCCACATCACTATCAATTAAATCTTTTAAATAGTTCTCAAATTTTTCTAACAAATCAAGAGATTGGGCTATATCAGTTTGTGTAAAAGAACTCTGCCCGATTGTGCCATGTGACATAGGATGAAGTGTCACTTTTTGATAAAGTTTCAAATCTCTAATAATTTCTTTAAAATTTTGAAATCGATCTTTTTTATAACTATTTATTTTACTTTTAAGCCTATTTTGTAAATTTTGAAGATTTGTAAGATTTAAAATTTCATCTAATTCATCTACTAAGTCTGAAGCCGTCTTTTTATTGTTAAAATAAACATTATTAGTATTTTCAATTCTTTCTATAATTTTTTTACTATCTTCGACTGCTCCAACCATCAAAAGCTTAGAAAACTCATACAATAAAACTTCAAATCGCTGTCGAATTTTATTACCAACTCCTTCGATATCTCCATTATTTTGGCCATAAAAATCTCTAATCTTTCCTACAGTATCAATACCACCTTTAATATATAACTTATGTTTATTATCAATTTCATAGACATTCGCAAACTTCCATTTAGTAGGAACTTTATAAATATCATTCACCAAATACATAATGAGATTGTAAAAATAAACATTGTGAGTAAAAATTAAGATTTGAAAATCATGGAAACTTTCTAAAATATATTTCATCAAAAAAGTACGATTGGATACATCAAGACTAGTAATAAAATCATCTAAAACCAATATTTTCTTTTTATCACTGTTTTTGGCACACTGTATGGACTCAAATAGCAGTAGAAGAATAATTAAATTAAGTTTGGCTTCATTAAAGTAATTTTCAATATTCTCTTTGTAACTCAATCCTCTAGTAGTGTCTGTAATTTTGATACTAAAGTTATCTTCATTATCTATAACAATAATGATATTTTCTTCTCTAAATACTTGGAGCTTATCATTCACTTTTCTTTCAATATTTTCATAGTTTGTTGTACAAAATTCTTCTATATTATCAATGCTTATATCAAATTTCTCCAAAAGCTTATCAAGCCTTAATGAATTTTCCATACAAAGTTTATCCATCGCTATCATAAAAACTTGATATGGAACAGTATCAAAATTATCGTAATCAGTATCATTTATTTTTATTTCAAAAGCACTGGTTGCACTATTGTTTTTATACTTAGCCCAAAAATTATTATTTATATTAGGTTGTTCATCTGGTGTAGAAGCTACAGGAATACCTTGTACTAATTTATTTTTAAAAAACACCACTTTAATTGCGTCATATATTGAACTTTTACCCGAACCATTTTCACCATAAAGTAAAAAGTTTTTATCATCCAATGGTAATCTATCTAGCTCTTCACGATAGGCTTTGAAATTTGTGATTTTCAAACTAGTCATAATTCACCTCTAAAAAATTTTACTAATTTTTCTTTGAGCATTTTATCTCTTGCTTGAAAATCATTATAGTTTAGGGTTGATAAGCTTCGGCTATCTTCTTCTATCTCTTTATTTTGTGATGTTTGGTAATAGGCTATCTTTTTATCCAAAGCAAGACTTTTTTTAGGGATATCAAGAACTATAAAATTTCCTAAACTATCAACAAAACTCTCTAACTCTTCTTGATTCCATGCTAACTCTTTTTTATCTTTGAGATTTACTATCTTATCTGTAGAATATTTTGATAAAGCGATTGATTTATCACTATAAAAAGCCAACAAAGCATAACCATATTTTAAAATTCCAAGATATTCAAAGGATTCTATAGATACATTTTGATAATAACTATCTATAATTTCATTTTTAGAAATTTTCTTAATAATATTAAAAATTTCAAATTTTATTTTAGCGGTAGAACCATAATAATAAACATAACGTACAATAGATTCTAAGATAATATACTCAATTTTCTCAAAATTTCTATTTTTATAAAGATAAACGACTAATGCAAATTTTGGATATTGATTCGTATATGCTTCAATAAGTTGTAACCATTTAGCTAGTTGACTCTCTTTCTGTTTTTCTTGATTGATAAATTCCAATACTTCAATGATTTGATTCAAGTCTTCCATTATCTCTTTATATTTTTTAAGATGAAAAGGTGAATAGTCTTTTATAGTAAAAAACTCTCTTAAATTTGTCTCATTGGTTGTGATACCTTGCTCTCCTCGAATAATATGCGAATAGTATCGAAAGACATCATCTATTTCAATATTCAAATTGTCACAACTATTTTTAAATGTTTTCCATAAATCAATGAAAATGGCCTCTTCTCCAATAGTTTTAGCTCTTTTATAAAGTTTGGCTTTAAAAATATCTGCATCTTCAAGATTCATTCCTCGATTATTAATTGTCTCAAAGATAATCAACGCTTTTTCACCCGCTTCCTCTTTAGTTTTTCCCCTAAGCTCTATGGGTAAAAGATAAACTTTTTCGAGTAAATAATTAATAAACTTATCTATATCACATTTTTGTTGCTCTATAAAGTAACTAAACCAATAATAAAAATAAATACTATTTTGCTGAAACTGATTTAAATTATTTTTAACTTTAAACTCCCCTTTTTTATTAGTACATTCTCTAATAAGCTCTTTAAATTTCTCTTTCTCATATTTCAAAACATCTTCTAGCATCTTTTTATCATCAGATTCAAATACTTCTGTTTTAATCCGATATTCATAACGTCGTGTTTTTCGACTCATCCCTCCTAAAATTTTGTCAAAATCATTTTTAAATAGTTCATCTTCTGTAAATAAAGAGAGTACTCTTATCATCAAAAATAGAGTAGTAAGCCGTTGTTGTCCATCCACCACATCAAGTTCATAATCATCATTTTCACTCTTTGCAATGATAAGATTACCTATAAAATAATCTTCTTGAGAATTAAATCCTTCCATCAAATCATTGTAAAGTTGAAAACAGTGATCATATTCCCATGAATAAGGTCTTTGATACTCTGGTATGATATATTGTTCATCAATTTTCAATATATTTAATATCTTTTTTTGTTCTGCTGTTAACGATAATGCCATTATTAATACCCCCTAAAATTCTTTTTCTATTTGAACTATTTTCATTTC
>DYMW01000005.1 GCA_020721385.1 Sulfurovum sp.
AAATAAGAGTTTAACTTAGTCTCTATTGATAACGATTATGGTATAGTTACGTCAATAAAACCAATGGGAGTGTATAGTATGAATTTTGCCAATCTTTTTTCTAGTATGATGAAAAGTGACAATAGTGAAAATGCACAAAGTAACTGGATTAAATGTCCAAAATGTTTAGCGTTAATGTATTATAAAGAAGTTGATTCAAAATGTAGTGTGTGTCCTAAGTGTAACCACCATTTTAGAATTGATGCTAAAAAGCGTGAAGAGGTATTGTGTGATGAGGGTAGTTTCGTAGAGCATGATGCCTCATTGGCTCCTATTGACCCTTTAAAGTTTGTGGATAAAAAATCTTATAAGAAACGTTTAGAAGAAGCCAAAGAGCAAACAGGAAAAACATCCTCTGTGGTAAGTGGATCGTGTACCATTAATGGAATTGAAACGGAATTGGTTATTTTTGATTTCTCTTTTATGGGTGGAAGTTTGGGTTCTGTTGAGGGTGAAAAGATTGTTCGTGGTATCAATCGTGCTATCGAGAAGAGATGTGGGTTTATTATTGTTTCCGCTTCAGGTGGGGCAAGAATGCAAGAGAGTACCTTTTCATTACTTCAAATGAGTAAAACCTCGGCAGCTTTAAATCGTTTGCATCTTTATGGATTGCCATTTATTTCGATATTAACGGATCCTACCATGGGAGGAGTTTCTGCTTCATTTGCGATGTTGGGCGATATTATTATTGCTGAACCAGGAGCGTTGATTGGATTTGCAGGACAGCGTGTTATTAAACAAACGGTAGGGGTTGATTTACCAGAAGGTTTTCAATGTTCAGAGTTTTTACTAGAGCATGGATTGATTGACATGATTGTTGATCGTAATGACATGAAAAAGACCATTTCATCTCTTTTAAAATTCTTTTTAGAAGACAATCCAAAAATTTCTGTTGTTTAGAATGATATATGCTCTTTTAGATAAGGAAGTTCTTTTACAGAAAGGATTTTCTTTAAAACAGTTTTTTCAGCAAATTCAACTGCTTGATGTTCTTCTGGTGCAATATCGTAATAAAGTGGGTTCATTGGATGAAAAACGTGATGATTTATTGGAAATTAAAAAATATTATCAAGGTAAAGTAATTGTTAATGACACCTTGGAATTGATTGAGTATGCAGATGGTTTACACCTTGGTCAAGATGACCTAAGAGCTTACAATGATGATTTAACCACTGCAATTAGAATAGTACGAGAAAAAATATCCTACAAATTATTAGGGCTTTCAACCCACAATCAAACAGAAATTTTAGAAGCCAATACATTAAATATTGACTATATTGGGTTAGGTGCCTATAGAAGTACCCAAACAAAAGTTGATGCCAAAGTGTTAGGTGAAGAAGCCATCACTTTGGCAAAACTCTCTAAGCATCCTGTAGGTTTAATTGGCGGGGTAAAGTTGAGTGATACTTTTACTGAAGATATAGCATATCGTGTGATTGGTAGTGATTTGTATGAAAATTAATATTTATATTATTGATAAAAAATCAAAGGACAAACTTTATGCACCATTAATTGAACATTATATAAAAATAGCCAAACCTTTTGCTACGGTAGAGGTGTTTGAATTGTTTACAAAAGAGATTACCAAAGCACATGAAATTTCCACAGAAGCATCACAAAAAGCCTATACCCTTGCGTTAGAAAAATATTTGAATACAGGTTATAATATTGCACTTAATCCTGACAGCAAAGAAGTAGATAGTTTTGTTTTTTCAAATTTACTTAAGGATAAAGGAGTTGTAAATTTTTTTATTGGTGGAGCTTTCGGCTTTGAGAGGGATTTTTTAGAGAAATGTGATACGGCGATATCATTGGGTAAAATTACAATGTCACATAAGTTGGCAAAGGTAGTATTAATGGAACAGGTATTTCGGGGGTTGACCATTTTAAATAACCATCCATATCATAAATAATATTAGGAGAAGAAGATGTTAAGTAAAGAGATGATAGCAGGGTTTCAAGAGGCATTGATAAAAAGAAAAATTAAGCTTAAAGAAAATTTAAGTGCAACATCTGTTGAGATGATAGATATGCTAAATAATGATTTAAGAGATGAAGGTGATCATGCATCGATGTCACTTGAAACAATTGTGGACAACGCCATTTTAGAGCAACAATCCAGAGAATTAGCAGAAATTGAACTAGCTTTGGGTAAAATTAAAAATAACCTTTATGGGATATGTGAGATGTGTGAAGAAGAGATTAACCTTGAACGTTTAAAAGTGAAAAACTTTGCACGGTATTGTATTACGTGTCGTGAGGTTGTTGAAAAAGAGCATAAATAAAAGGAGAAAATTAATGCGTTTAGGTTTATATATTATAGCTTCTATAATACTAATGACAATTGTAGGTGTTTTTGTTTATACCATTAACCCAGATAACTATAATTATGATATGTTTGGAATTGCAATTAACATACCTGTTGCAGCTTGGATGGTTTTACCCATGTTTTTGTTAATGATGGCATCGTTGCTTCATATGATGTTTTATGGAACAAAAAATTTTTTTAAATTTAAAAAATGGGAAAAAGATACCAACACTTTAAATGATGCACTTTATTGGTCACTGTTACATGAACCTCAAGCCCATAAATTTAACATACCTTTACTTAAGCAGAGTGCTTCACTTTTAAATGTTGCCTCAGTTAAAGTGAATGGTACCGTGGATGTTGTTTCTGAAAAGTTACGAGAAGCATTAAGCCTTATATCTGAAATAGATAGAGGTGAATATGTTGATTTTAAGGTTAAAAAAATAGGAAAAGTTTTATCGATGAACAATCCTTTGGCTTTAAAAAATTCAATGAATCGTTTGGTAAAAGATGCCAGTTTTGCAGAAGTTGTTTTACAAAACAAAGAGGAGTATCATCCGACTGTTTTTCAAGAAGCACTAAAACATTTTGTCAATACAACAACCTTTGTTAAAGCAAAAAAGTACATTAAGCTTTTTGATAGAGAGACGTTTTTAACATTGATTAATCGTGTTACACGTGAAAATGATTTGGGGTTAACCAAAGATATCTTAGATGAGTTTATTGTTGCCCTAGAAACAGAGTTGAAGTGTAGTGATTTTTTAGTCATTTCTATTGTGACCATGAAACAGTTGTCGCCTGATGAAAATTTAATGTTGTGGCGAGAGTATGCACACAAATATCCTAAAGCAGAGATTACCTATTTGTATCTTCTTTTTGAATATGAGATGATTGATAAAGCAGGAACCTATCTTGAAGAACATGATGAAGCAGATTTTAAACGCTTTAGAGCCTTATATGATTTGAAAAAAGAGCATAAGAAGTATAAAATTACAGACTTGATAAATATACGCCATATTTGTAACGATTAAATATTGATGTTAGATTTTTCTAAACCCCTTTTTGCCCTTGCCCCTTTGGCAGGGTTTACCGACCTTCCTTTCCGTAGCGTTGTTAAAAAATTTGGGGCTGATTTGACCGTAAGTGAGATGATCAGCTCTAATGCTTTGGCATTTCAAAGTAAGAAAACCTTTAAAATGTTGGAAAAAAATCCCCTTGAAATTCCTTATAGTATTCAAATCGCAGGTTCAAATCAAGAGGTGATACAACGTGCTGTTGAGCTTTTGAATGAACGTGATGGAATTGATATTATCGATTTAAATTGTGGGTGTCCTGCTCCAAAAATTGTGAATAATCTTCAAGGAAGTTCACTGCTAACCGATTTACCTAAAATGGCAGAGACCATTAGAACCATTAAAAAATACTCCAACAAAGAGTACACTTCGGTTAAAATGCGTTTGGGTTTTAACTCTAAAAATCATATAGAAATTGCCAAATTGTGTGAAGATAATGGAGCCGATTATATTGCGGTGCATGGTCGAACCAAAGCTGGGAAATACAAAGCAGAGGTTGACTATGATGCCATTCGAGATATTAAAAGAGCGGTTTCTATTCCTGTATTGGCAAATGGAGACATTGATAGTCCCGAAAAAGCTAAATGGGTTTTAGAGCATACAGGTGCAGATGGTGTGATGGTTGGTCGTGGTGCGGTTGGAAGACCGTGGATGTTTCAACTCATGAAAAACCATATTTTTGGTTTAGGCGATTCTACCGTAACCTCTGCGTTGATTCAAGAGGTTGTTTTGGAACATTTTGATCAAATGATAGCCCATTATGGTGACCATGGCGTCATTGTTTTTAGAAAACATCTTCATACCTACTCTAAAGCAGGGTATCAAGGGGCTTCAAAATTTCGAGATTTAATTAATCGTATTGAAAATACAGCTGAAATGTGTGACCTAACCAAAGAGTTTTTTGCTCAAGGATACCACCTGTAGCCTTTTCTTGGGAGCTTTTCTATCCCCTTTTCTTTTTATAATGTTATAATCCCGCTTTATTTTAATCTTAGGAGATAAATACCATGGACATCATGTTGATTTTAGTAGGAATACTCGTTGGGGGACTTTCGGGATTCTTTGGTATTGGTGGAGGAACGGTTAGTGTGCCAATATTGCTTTATTTGGGCTTTGATATCAAAGAGGCGATTGGAATTTCTGTCTTTCAGATGTTAATCAGTTCTTATGTGGGTTCTCTGATTCATCGTAAAAAACAGACCTATACCGCTTCAGACATTAAGTTTTTTGGAATAGGTGGGATTGCAGGTGCTATTGTTGGTTCTTATCTGGTTAAAATACTGAACTCAAGTGTGTTGGAGTGGCTCTTTTTATCGTTGGTACTTTTTACACTTATTAAACTCTTTTTGTCCAATCCTGCACCCACACATGGTGAAGTGGTTAACCGTCCTTTATATTCTGCCATTGGTGGAGGAATAGGTATTTTCTCTGGAATGTTGGGAATAGGTGGTTCTATTTTGATGACGCCAATATTGGTCAGTTTTTTAGGATTTCCACTTAAAAAAGCTTCAGCTGTTGGATTGTTTTTTGTGATGTTTACCTCTATCTCTTCTTTTATTACACTCTCTTATTTTGGAATGATGAATTTTCACGCAGGAGCATTTATGGCACTTGGGTCTGTTGGGGGAATTTTTGTGGGTATTTGGTTGATGAATATTATGAAAGTTACCCACTATAAGACTTTTTTGGTTATTTTTTATATTATTATATTTTTAATGACGGCGAACAAATTGATTTTAGGATAGGTGATGAAAAATCAAAAAATAGAAGTCTTTGGGGCAAGAGAGAATAATTTAAAAAACATTAATATAACTATCCCTAAAAATCAGTTGGTGGTTATTACAGGTATCAGTGGAAGTGGAAAATCAACTTTGGCTTTTTCTACGCTTTATGCTGAGGGGCAACGACGTTATATTGAATCCCTCTCTTCGTATGCACGTCAGTTTTTAGGACGTGTGGGTAAACCAGATGTAGATAAAATAGAGGGTTTAACTCCTGCCATTGCCATTGACCAAAAGACCACTTCTAAAAATCCTCGTTCTACTGTGGGTACGATTACTGAGATTTATGATTATTTGCGTTTATTGTTTGCAAGGGTAGGAAAACAGCACTGTCATGAGTGTGGTAAACCCATTTCATCGATGAGTGCAAGTGATATTATTGAAGAAGTTTTAAAGCTCCCTGATGGAGCAAAACTGGTCATTATGGCACCTTTGGTCAAAGAGAAAAAAGGTAGCTTTGCTGACATGATAGAATCCTTACGTCATAAAGGGTATGTACGTGCCATGATTGATGGAGTGATGGTACGTCTTGATGAAGAGATAGAGCTTATTAAAACCAAAAAACATACCATAAAAGTGGTCATAGATAGAGTGGTGATTAAAGAAGAGAGCCGAGATAGAATTGGGCAAGATGTTGAAAAAGCACTCAAAGAGTCTTATGGTGAAGTGGAGATTGAAGTTTCAAATTTTGAAGAGCTTGAACTTGATAGACAACATATTCATTACTCGGAACATTTGGCGTGTTTTGATTGTAAACTTAGTTTTGAACCGTTAGAACCTGTCTCGTTTTCATTTAACTCTCCAAAAGGTGCGTGTCCAACGTGTGATGGTTTAGGCATTCGGTATGTGATTGATTTGAAAAAAGTGATTGATTCTGCTTTAAGCATTGAAAAAGGTGCTGTAAAAATTATGTATGGGTTTAATAAGAGCTACTATACGAAATTTTTAAATGCTTTTTGTGAACAAAACGATATTCCATTAGATGTTGAGTATGATGCACTAGAAGCGTATCAGAAAAAAGCTGTATTGTATGGTTGGGGAAGTGATGTTGAGTTTATGTGGAAACGTCATAAACTCAAACGTGAATGGCCAGGTGTGGTGAAGTTTGCACATGATATGTTTTCAGAAGAGAAGGATATGTCAGAGTACATGACCGAAAAAGTATGCGATGAGTGTCATGGAAATCGTTTGCGACCGCGTTCATTGGCAGTAAAGATTGAAGGTAAAAACATTGCCGATATTATCAATATGTCGATTGAGAAAACATATCAATATTTTAAAGATGAAAATAACTTTAGCCATTTTAGTGAACAACAGAAACTCATTGCCGAATCGGTTTTAAAAGAGATTCAAGAGCGACTTTTTTTCTTGTATGATGTGGGGCTTACCTATTTGACACTCAGTCGTGATGCACGGACAATTTCAGGGGGAGAGGCTCAACGTATTCGTATTGCTTCACAAATTGGTTCAGGGCTTACAGGGGTGATGTATGTACTCGATGAACCAAGTATTGGACTGCATGAGCGTGACACCATGAAATTGATTCGTACTTTGCGTTCATTGCAAGAGAAAGGCAATTCGGTTATTGTGGTCGAACACGATAAAGAGACGATTATGTCGGCTGATTATGTTATAGATATTGGACCAGGTGCGGGTAAATTTGGGGGTGATGTGGTTTTTGCTGGAACAGGTCAAAAGATGAAAAAGGCCAAAACATTAACCGCAGATTATCTTTTTGGGGCTAAAAAGATTTCCTATCCACACGATAAACCACAAGAGGATTGGATAGAGATTAACAATGTTACGCTTAACAATATTGAAAATATCTCAGCCAAGATACCGTTGAAAAATTTTGTCTGTATTACGGGTGTGAGTGGAAGTGGTAAGAGTTCTCTTATTTTGCAAACCCTTTTACCTGTGGCACGAGAAGTTTTAAATCATGCTCGAAAAGTGACTAAAATAGATGGCGTTGAGATTCTTGGGTTGGAACAGGTTGATAAAGTTATTTCTCTTGACCAAAGTCCAATAGGGCGAACCCCACGCTCAAATCCTGCAACCTATACAGGCGTTATGGATGAGATACGAAAACTCTTTTCTCAAACCAAAGAGGCGGAACTGCGTGGATATAAGATAGGTCGTTTTTCATTCAATGTTAAAGGTGGGCGTTGTGAAAAGTGTACAGGAGATGGTCAAATAAAGATTGAGATGCACTTTTTACCAGATGTTTTAGTGATGTGTGATACATGTCATGGTACGCGTTATAATGCTCAAACGTTAGAAATTATGTATCGAGGAAAATCAATTGCAGATGTGTTGGCGATGTCGGTTACTGAGGCCATGGAGTTTTTTAAAGCTGTTCCTACCATTGCCATTAAACTTAAAACTTTAATGGATGTGGGGATTGATTATATTACACTTGGTCAAAATGCCACAACGCTTTCAGGTGGTGAAGCACAACGGATTAAAT
Source organism: Sulfurovum sp. (assembly GCA_020721385.1). GTDB lineage: Bacteria > Campylobacterota > Campylobacteria > Campylobacterales > Sulfurovaceae > UBA1140. The sequence continues at coordinate 7,669 of DYMW01000005.1, forward strand.
TAAGCAAAGAGTTGAGCCGAAAAGATACGGGTAAAACCCTTTATATTTTAGATGAACCAACCACAGGTTTACATTTTGCCGATGTTGATAGACTTACAGGTGTGTTGCACCATTTGGTCGATTTGGGCAATTCGGTTGTGGTAATAGAACACAATTTAGACATGATAAAGAATGCCGATTATATTATCGATATGGGACCAGAGGGTGGTAATAAAGGCGGAATGATTATTGCTACAGGAACTCCTGAAGAGGTGGCTAAAAACCATCAGCAAACAGGTTCATATACAGGAAAGTATTTAGAAGAGGAGTTAAAACGGTAAAGAGAAAAATATTTTTCTTTTATCTTTAGGTTTTAATTTGTGTCTCGTCGTTGTTTTTAAAATAAATGGCACTTTTAAAAATCATAAAGAGCAGTATGGAGGCAATAATTTCATATCCAATTGTCCATTTGAGCAAATAGGAGTTGACTTCTAAATTTTGATAGTTCTTATAATTTGTCAGCGAAATAAGCAAAAAAAAGAGTGTTCCAATGGTGTAGGGTATGGTTATAATTAATGATATGACAAGTAATTGACCAAATCGATGAGAGAGGTTTATATAGTTATTTAAATCAATATCTTTTTGGAAAAAACTTTTAGATTTTTGATGATTACTTATAAAATCTTTCTTTCTTTTTTTATCTTGTTGTGTTTGTAAGCTTCTTTTAGCTGTATTAAGATAAGGGTCATATTCATTTTTAGGCAATCGAGTTCCTTTTCTTTAAATAATATTAAGATTATATTATACATTAAAAATATAAAATATAAATAAATATTCTTAAAAATTAGACTGTAACGCAGAATAGGGTAAAATGGCTTTTAATTCATTATTAGGCTTTATACTTTGAAAACAATCACCATTATTGACACTTTCGGCTTTTTCTTTCGTTCTTACTTTGCACTTCCTCCTCTTAGAAACTCTGATGGATTTCCCACTGGTCTTTTGACAGGGTTTATTAATTTGGTGGACAGTTTACATCGTGACCACGCTACGGATTATATTGTTTTCGCATTGGACAGCAAAGGTAAAACCTTTCGTAATAATCTCTACGCCGAATACAAAGCACATCGTGAAGCTCCTCCTGAAGATTTAATCAAACAACTTCCTATTGCCATTGATTGGATTACCGAAATGGGGTTTGCCAATCTTTCCAAGGATGGATATGAAGCTGATGATATTATTGCAACGGTTACCAAATATGCTCGAAAACAAGGGTTAAAAGTGCGTATTGTCTCACATGACAAAGATTTGTATCAGATGATTGATGATGGTGTGGTGGTGATGTACGATTCGGTTAAGAAAAAAGAGATTAACGAAGCGGAGTGTTTTGAAAAGTTTGGGGTTTATCCTAAAGATTTTATTAATTTCCAAGCCATTTTAGGTGACAGCTCGGACAATGTTCCAGGCGTGAAAGGAATCGGTCAAAAGGGTGCAAGTACATTGATTAATGAGTATCATACCTTAGAAGCCATTTATGAAAATATTGAAAAATGTGGAACACCTCGTATACAAAAACTGCTTTTAGAGAGTAAAGAGAAGGCGTTTTTATCGCGAGAGTTGGTCACCATGAGCCAAGATGTCTTTAAAGATTTTGATTTGGAGAGTTTTGTTTTTGAAGATAAAAATTATTTAACCTGTTTGATGGATGATTTTGAACGCTTTGAGATGAAACAAGCCCTTAAAAAAGCTCAAATAGGAATTGAAATGGGTGAAGAGAGTGCGTGTGAAATGGCTATTATTGAACCCCTTTTGACGTTTAAAGCGATTACCTTAGATACCAAAGAGAAGTTAGAGGAAGTTATTAAAAAAATTACTCCCAATACGCTTGTGGCATTTGATACCGAAACGATGGGGCTTGATACCAAAAAAGATAAAATGGTGGGATTCTCTTTTGCTTTTGATGATAAAAAAGCCTACTATGTACCGATTGCTCATGCCTATTTGGGGGTAACCGAGCAGGTAAGCATGAAGGATGCATTGGATGCCATAGCAAAGATATTGGAAGCCAAAGTGATAGGACAAAATGTGAAATTTGATTTCTCTTTGCTCTACTGTCAGCATCATATTAAAACGGTTGTTCCTTTTGCTGATACGATGATTATGGCATGGTTGTTGGATGCAGGAACCAAAGTAGGATTGGATGCATTGGCTCAAAAGTTTTTTAAATATGAGATGAAACCTTTTAAAGCGATGGTAAAAAAAGATGAAACGTTTGCCAATGTGGACATAGAGTCTGCCACATTTTATGCCAGTGAAGATGCATGGATGACCTATAAGCTCTATTTTGCACTTGAAAAAGCGATGGAATTGGCGTCGATTTCTCATCTAATCGAGGAAGCTAAAGCGGTAGAGTACCCGTTTATTAATGTGTTAATTGCTATGGAACAACGGGGAATCAAGGTTGACATTGATAAGTTAAAATCATTAAAAGAGAGGTTAACTTTGCGTATAGAAGCTTTGACTTTAGAGATTTATACGCTTAGTGAGTGTGAGTTTAATATTAAATCTACCCAACAGTTGGGCAATGTACTTTTTGGACATTTAGGGCTTAAAGGTGGTAAGAAAACCAAAACAGGCTACAGTACCAATGAGGCAGTGTTAAGTTCATTACAAGATGAACATGAGGTGATTCCTAAAATTTTAGAGTATCGAACCATGCAAAAGATGCTTTCAACGTATGCAGAACCACTCTTAAAACTTGCCAAAGAAGATAAAGATAATCGTGTTTATACTTCGTTCATTCAGACAGGAACCGCCACAGGACGACTCAGTTCTAAAGAGCCAAATTTACAAAATATACCCGTACGTTCAGAATTGGGACGCAGTGTTCGTGAAGCTTTTATAGCCAAAGAAGGATATAAGCTTTTAAGCATTGATTACTCTCAAATTGAGCTTAGATTGTTGGCTCATTTTTCTAAAGATAGTGCGTTGATGGAAGCGTTTAATCAAGGTGTTGATATTCACATGGCAACAGCGATTAAACTTTTTGGAGAAGAGGAGGCACAAGCCAAAAGAAATTTTGCCAAATCGGTTAACTTTGGTTTGCTTTATGGAATGGGACCTAAAAAACTCTCCGATGAGTTGGGAATTAGCAGTGTGGAAGCCAAAGAGATTATTAAAAGCTATTTTGCAAGTTTCCCAACAGTGAAGCATTTTTTAGAGCAGATTCAAGAGGATGTTCAACATAAAGGATATGTTGAAACACTTTTAAATCGAAGAAGATTTTTTGATTATGAGGGTGCTAATGGAATGCAAAAAGCAGCATTTATGAGGGAATCGGTCAATACTGTTTTTCAAGGTTCGGCTGCCGATTTGATTAAACTTTCGATGATAAAGATTGAACACCATATTAAAGAGAAGCAGATTGATGGAGCGATGTTGTTGCAGATACACGATGAGTTGATATTTGAAGTGCATGGCAAGATTGTTGATAGGGTTTCTATAGAACTTAAATCAATGATGGAGAATATTGTGGTGTTGGATGTTCCATTAAAGTGTTCGGTGAGTATCGGAGACTCTTGGGGCGAGTTAAAATAGACGCATTGGTTTCTATTGCTTTTTGTGTTAAGTTTAATAAAAAATAGTTGAATTAAATAATTTAATAATTAAAATTTATTAATAATTAAAAACTTTCAAATACTAATAAGCTTTTTACCATATTTTAGTTAGTATATAACCTATTATTTTATTTTATAGGGAGTCGATATTATGCTCACGGAAACACTTACTTATTATAACGAATGGCAATATAACAACGAACAAAAAATACCTTTAGGCAAAGCAAATCTTGTTTTTATTTTTGGAGACCGAAAAGTTTTTAAAGAAGCTAAAGCGTATGAAGAGATTAAAACACTTTATCCCAATGCTCATATTGTGGGCTGTACTTCAAGTGGTAATATTTTAAATGCTCAAGTGAGTGATGCCTTAATGGTAGCAACTGCTGTGCAGTTTGAACATGGATATGTTGAGGTGAGTATTCAAGATTTTACTTCCGAAGATGATTTGATACACATTTCTAATGAGCTTCTTTTAGCCCTTCCACAAGAGGGACTTAAACATGTTTTTTTACTCTCTGATGGTCTTAATATGAATGGTACGTCATTGGCACAAGGTGCAAATAATGCAATGAATCATAAGATGCCCATTACAGGTGGATTGGCAGGAGATGGAACAGATTTTGAGCAGACATGGATTATGGCTGATGATGTAGCCAGACAAAATCGTGTGGTTGCGATTGGTTTTTATGGAGAGAAACTGAGCATAAGTAGTGGTTGTTATGCGGGTTGGGATGAGTTTGGTATTCTTCGTCGTATTACAAAATCAGAAGGAAACATTGTTTATGAAATTGACAATCAACCCGCATTGGATTTGTATAAAAAATATTTGGGTGAGTATGCCCGTGATCTTCCTGAAGCTGGACTTCAATTTCCTTTTAAAGTTACCAAAGATACCCATCCTGATTCAGAGGCATTAATTCATTCGGTTTTGGGTATAGATGAAGAGATAAAAAGTGTTATTTTTGCAGGTGATGTTCCACAGGGGTCTTATGTTAAATTAATGAAAACCAATATAGATGGTTTAATTGATGGTTCTGAAATGGCTGCAGGTATGATTAATCAAGCCAATGAGTCTGATGCATTAGGTCTTGTGGTGAGTTGTGTGGGTAGACGATTGGTTCTAAAACAGTTAACAGATGAAGAACTTGAAGTGATTGGAGATACTTTAGGTGAAAATGTACAATTAACAGGATTTTACTCTTATGGTGAATTCGCTCCTTATTCAGATGAGTTGCTCTCTTGTCGTCTACACAATCAAACCATGACATTAACGGTTATTTATGAAGAGAAGGATTAGTAAATGCACCGTTTACTGAATCGTCAAGTTAAAAATATATTTGGCAAAAACTATGACACAACAACGCTCCCTGATGAGGTACAAAAACTTTTACTTTCTGTGGGAGAGACGTATGAAGATTATGATAAAGAAAAACATTTATTAGAACACGCCATTCATGTTAACTCAGATGAATTGACCGAGGCGTATAAAATCATTGAAAAGCATAACTCTTCTTTAGAATATGAAATGAATGAAAAGACGTTACTTCTTGATCAGTATAAAGAGGCAATTGATTCAACCTTGATTGTTTCTAAAACGGATTTAGGTGGACGAATTACTTATGTGAATCAAACTTTTTGTGATTTAAGTGGGTATACCAAAGCCGAATTGTTGGGGCATTCCAACAATATTGCACACCATCCTGATACGCCACCTGAAGTTTTTAAAGAGATGTGGAATACCATTAAAAGTAAAAAAGTATGGCATGGTGAGTTAACGAACAGACGTAAAGATGGCTCGGCGTACTATGTAGATGCAACCATTTTCCCTTTGGTCAATCAAGAAGGAGAAATTGTTGAATACATGGCAATACGTACCGACCTTACTAAACGTGTTGAAGTAGAAAAAAAACTAGATCATGAACGACGTTACAGTCAAGTGCTTTTTAATGATCAAGAGAACATTGTTTTTACAGCCAATAAAGAAAAGGGTGTACTTGAAGCCAATAGAAAATTTTTTGAAGTATTGGGTTTTGACACTTTAGAAGCATTCAAAGCAAAGCATGAGTGCGTTTGTGAACTTTTTATTATGAAAGAGGGATATTTAAAACCGACAACTAAAACAGAACATTGGACTGCCCCAATTTTTAAAGAACCACAAAAACAACATAAAGCATTAATAAAAGATCAAAAGGGAAAAGAACATATTTTTTCTGTGGGAATAAAATTGATTAATTTTGATGATGAAAAATTTGTCATTTGTAGTTTTACGGACATTACCGAATTGGAACAGGCTCGTGAAGAGGCAGAAGCTTCAGAGAAAGCCAAATCGGAATTTATGGCAAACATGAGTCATGAGATACGAACACCCATGAATGGTATTGTTGGATTTACACAACTTTTGATGAAGAGTGAATTGTCGATGCAACAAAGACAGTTTACGCAACTTATTGAGCATTCAACCTCTACATTGCTTAAAATTGTCAATGATATTTTGGATTTTTCAAAAATTGAAAGTGGACATTTAGAACTTGATTTAATGCCTGTTAATCCATTTATTGAGTTGCGTAACTCTATCTCTCTGTTTAGGTCAAAAGCGAGAGAGAAAGAAATTTCTTATTTGGTGGACATTGACCCCACCATCAGTGAGTGTTTGATGATGGATGAGTTACGGTTGACCCAAGTATTGAGTAATTTGATTAATAATGCCATAAAATTTACCCCTTTTAATGGTACGATTCATATTGAGATGCAACGTATCCCTAGTAATGATGGCAAAGAGAATATCTTTTTTGGGGTAACCGATACGGGTATTGGTATTGCTCCTGATAGATTGGATAAGGTATTTGAATCATTCATACAAGCCGACAGCAGTACCACACGAAAATTTGGAGGGACAGGACTTGGTTTAACCATTAGTGCCTCTTTATGTGCACTGATGGGGAGTAAATTAAAAGTAAGAAGCAGACTCGGAAAAGGAAGTACGTTCTATTTTCAAATTTCTTTTGATGTTTGTGCCTCCTCTGAAAAATTATCGGAACAGATAGCCCATCCACCTATTTATATTGTTGAGTATGATGATAAAATTTATGACAATGTTCTCTATCAATTAAATCATTTTGGGGTTAGATTTATTACCCTCTCATTTGAAGAGATAAAAAATATTGATATTCAAGAGCATATTGTGATTTTGTTTGATTATCAGATGTATCTCTCTTTGGATTTAGAAGAGAGTAAAGTTCTTTTAATTGATGAGCGAAAAGCAGCGTTTAATTTGGCAAAAAAGGTGGATGGTCTTTATCATCTAGGTTCATTTTTAGAGTCTCCTTCAGATTTGTACAATGCTGTGGTTGAACTTAATCTTATTCCAACGTCATCATCAACAACAGATATAGAGGATTCTAAATTTGATTTAAAAGTTTTGGTTGCCGAAGATTATGAGGTGAATCGAATTTTGATTGAAGAGATGTTAAAAGAGTATGGTATTGTTCCCGATTTGGCTTTTGATGGTGTGGAAGCTGTTGAGAAAGGGTTGGCTACAGCGTATGATTTAATTTTGATGGACATCAATATGCCAAATTTAAATGGTACAGACGCCACCAAACAGTTGCATGATAAAGGGATTACTACCCCAATTGTGGCATTGACAGCCAATGCTTCAAAGGGTGACAAAGAACATTTTTTAAGTTTAGGGATGGATGGTTATTTGAGTAAACCTCTTGATATGAATAAGCTTTATGATGTGCTTGTAAAATATGTTAATCTTAAAAAAGGAGTGGTAAATACCATGGAAGAGAAGATAGAATCTTCTGTAAAAAAAGAGGAGAACAGTATGGCAGTTTATGCAGTTGAGAATGTGGTAAAAGCACTGATTTTAGCCAAAGATAAAATGGGGTTTTCTATAGCCATTATTAAACGTTTGTTTGAGTCTTATGTCTCAAACAGTCAATGTACGGTTGATGAACTTTTAGTAGCAGTTAAAGCCAATGATTCGAAAATGATAAAAGACAAAGCACATGCTTTACGTGGAACTTCTCTCTCTTTACAATTGAATGAAATTTCTGAAATTTGTCACGTTTTAGAATATGGAGAAGAGGGTTTAACCGCAGATGACTATGCCAAAATGGCTCAAAAAGTAGGACAACTTATACATTCTGTTATTGATCAAAAAGATGAAATTATGGAACAATTAAAGTAGCAGGTAAAAAAGGGTTGAGGTTTATCCTTTTGGATAAGCCTCTTCTAATGCATTGTAAAGTTGAGTAGGTGTTATTTCACTATTTTGTGCTAAAATCAGTTGCATCACGACATTGTCCTCTTGTCCATTCCACTCTTTAATATAAGTTCCCTCTTTGTATCCATGATTTTGTCTAAATTTATTGAGAATATTTTTGCCAATATAGAGTGCATAAAGTGTGCTTAAATTCATTTTCAATTTAGAGGTGAGGGTTAAAAAAGAGGCAATTAATTCATCAATATCATCCGAACAAAAAAGCACTTTTATCATCGCTTCAATTAAAGCAATTTGTTCATAGTTGTCCAGTTCTTCAGAGGAACCTTTGAGTAGTAATTGACAACTTGGCATTGCTGTAATGTTTATTGCCAACATCTCAATAGAACCACGGTTTTCAATTTTGTAAAGGCGTAATGCTTCTGACATTACAAAGTGCCAAATGTCAACCAGTTCTATTTTAATGTTTTCATAATCTGCCAAGGCATCAATATTTTTCCAGTGTTTCCAAGGGTAGGATTCAACCAATTCTGCAGATTCAAGATAGATACAACGTTTCCAGTCAATTTTTTTACCATTTTTAGTAATACCATTTTCCCAATTAAAACCATTGGTTGCATCATTAAGCTCTTGTTGCAGTGTTAACATTTCTACAATTCTATTCATTTTTTACCTTTTTTGTTAAAAATTATGTCGACATTGTAGCTGATTTATTGTTTAATATTAAGGTACTTTGGCAATAAATGCTTTTTGAATAATTTTATTTGTTTTGTATTTTTGCTTTAATTTATTGAGCGAATTTTGTGCCGCCCAATGGCTTTTAAATGTGCCTAAAAAAAGCTTTTTTTGTTTTGAATTGATCTCTTTTTTTATGGGCGTATAGCCTGTGTTTTTGACCATATTATAGGCATTATTGAGACTTTTTTCTTGGCTAAAGAGACCCAATTGAATACCATAGGTTCCTGAGGCAGTGATGGATTCTGCATTTGAAAGTGCCATTTTTTGAAGAGGTGCAGGGTTTTTCTTTTCTACAATATTTGATAAAACAAGGGATAAAGGTTGATATTGATGTCTAAAAACAATATTGGACCTTCCTCCCTCTTGTTCTTTGAATTGCCAAGCATTGTTGTATGCTGAAATTTTATAACAAGCATATTGACACATGTTGTGTTGTGGAATCAATTTCCAATTTGGTTTTTGATTGACCGCATTTTGATAGTCACTTTTCCAAGATTTCATGACAGTGTTGGTGAGACTTTTAAAGGTGAGTTCTATCTCTTTATCTAAAAAACAGAGTTTTACATTTTCAGCATTACTGTTTACGCCTCGATTGGTTGGAAGTGTGACCAAACGCCACTGTATTCCATTTTCACTGTAATACAAGGAAGGCGTAATACCCTTTTTTTTCCATAAGGCATTTACCCAAATACCATTTTGTGGGTCACGTGATATCTCTTGAATTTCAGCATCAATGGCAGTATCACCGACTTGCCATTTCCCTTTGCTGTCAACCATGACAGGAATATTGGTGTAACCATGAGGATAGGGGGCATTTTTTGAATAGAGATAAAAAAATAAAAGCAATTTGTCATTATCGAGTTTAAAATAGTTTCCATACCTTAATTGGTCATTGTTGGTACAACCTTGATCCGTATCGGTTAATTTTTGGCATAACTCTTTACGAAGGCCATCAGGCATTTGTATCTCACGAGTACTAGGCGTTGCGTAAAGAAACTCGATGAGAAGTAGAAAGATAAACATAAATCTTAACTTTTTAATGTTGGCTCCTTATTTCAATTATATTTTTGATTGAGGGAAATTATAACTTTTTTCATTGTAATAATCCACTATTTTGTGGGCTTTGTTGATTAAAATGGAAGAGAGTAAAGTAATATAATAAAATTTTTTTTGGTTTAATCACAAAAAAAATAGAAAACATACAAATTTAAACAGCTTGAAGTTGTTTTCTTCAAACAGAGCTTTAACTTAACATGATAAAATACGACAAAATTTCTAAGGTTTATACGTGAAAAAAGCATTAATACTATTAAATATGGGCGGTTCAAATAGGGTAGAAGAGGTAAAAATGTTTTTAAAAAATATGTTTGCCGATAAAAATATCTTGCCAATTAATCGTTATTTACGAAAGTTGGTCGCCTATATTATAGTGAGCAAACGGCTCAAAGAGGTTGAAGAGAATTTTATAAAATTTTTAGGTGGAAAGTCTCCATTACCAGAATTGACACAAAAACTTATAGAAAAATTAAAAACAAAATTAGAGATGCCGATTGTTCCTGCCATGCGTTATGTCCCTCCTTTTGCTACATCATCACTTGAACAATTTAAAGCAGATGGAATTGAAGAGTTGATTTTGTTTCCGATGTATCCACAATATTCAACCACCACCACACTTTCATCGTTAGAAGACATAGAAGAGCGTTGTGAAGCGTTGGGCTATAATCCTAAAATTACGCTTATTGAACCCTATTATGATAAGTATGATTATATAAAAGCCACTGCCAATAAGATTATAGAGGCAAGTAAAGATATAGAGCGTGAAGCGTACGATTTACTCTTATCAGCACATGGTTTGCCTGTAAGCATTATTAAAGCAGGTGACCCGTATGAGAAGCAGGTTGAAGCCAATGTTTCAGCCCTTAAAATCTATCTGCATGAGCATGGAATTGGGTTTAATGCTATTAAATTGGTTTATCAATCTAAAGTGGGTAATGCTTCATGGTTAGAGCCAAGTCTGGTTGGTGTGTTGCGTAATCCAAAAAACCGAAAAGTACTCATTGCTCCTTTGGCATTTACCATTGATAATTCTGAAACGGTGTTTGAACTGGAGATAGAAAACAGAGAGATAGCCGATAAGATAAAATATAAAGATTACCTTGTGGTTCCTTGCCTAAATGATGATGATGCATTTGTCGATTTTATTGTTCAGCAAGTGAATAGCCTTTAACAATGCAGACGATAGAAAAATCTTTTATAGCCACCTATGAGATTAAAAAATCCAAATTTATTGCCCATTTGGTGCCTATATCAGAGTTTGATGGGTTACAAGAGAAGCTTAAATCAGAAAATCCCAAAGCCAATCATGTGATTTATGCCTTGCGGTATCTCAATGAGTTTGACCAAATTGTAGAGAACAGTAGCGACGATGGTGAACCCAAAGGAAGTTCGGGTGTTCCTGCTTTGAATGTGTTACGTGGTGCAGAGTTGGTAAATATGGCGGTGTTGATTGTGCGTTATTTTGGAGGAATTAAACTGGGTATTGGTGGTTTGGCACGTGCCTATGCCGATGCGGTCAAAGAGGTGGTGGCTGTTAGTGAAATAGTAGGGTATGAGAAAGCGTTTACGTACATTTTTGAGACCAGCTATTCAACCATACAAAAAACAGAATATTTGTTAAATAAATTAGGAATACTCCAAGTTGACAAAGTGTTTCATGCAGGTGGAGCAACATGGAGAATTACGACTACGCAAGAGAAATTAAATTTTTTTAAGGAGCAACAAGAGTGCATGAGATAATTGGGATAATCGTAGATTGGGTGAGTCAATTTGGATATATGGGTATTTTTATTATGATGTTTTTAGAGAGTACCTTTTTTCCTTTTCCGAGTGAAGTAGCCATGATACCTGCAGGGTATTTGGCATTTAAAGGTGAAATGAATTTAATCGTTGTCATTGTGGTGGGTGTTGCAGGTTCCTTGGCTGGGGCATTGTTTAATTACTATTTGGCACGACAATATGGACGCAGTGCGGTTTTACGTTTTGGTAAATACTTTTTCTTTGGAGAAGAGAAGTTGGTTAAAATGGAACAATTTTTTCTGAAACATGGCTCTTTTTCAACACTAACCAGTCGGCTTATTCCTGGGGTTCGACAGTTTATCTCACTACCCGCAGGGCTGTCCAATATGCCGATGAGAGCATTTTTGCTCTACACCACCATTGGGGCAGGTATTTGGGCAATTATTTTAGCTCTTTTGGGCTATTTTATTGGAGGAAATGAGGCTGTTTTAAAAGAGTATTTACATCAAATAGTACTTGTAATCTTAGGGATTATCGGCATTGTTACGGTACTTTATGTTTTGAAAAACAAACAAAAGAAGCTATAATAAAAATAAAAAATGAATAACAGTTAAAGAAAGGTACTTATTTTATGAAAGAATTTTTAATAAAAGCAAAAGCATCCAAGCAAGTTATTGCTACCCTTGATGGAAAAACAAAAAATAGAATACTCAATCAGATGGCGGAAGCGTTATTGCAGAAGAGTGCATTTATTGTAGAAGAGAACAATAAAGACATGGCAGAAGGCAGAAAGAACAATCTTGAAAGTTCTTTATTGGATAGATTATTGTTGGATAAAGGCAGGATTGAGAGTATGGCTCAATCACTAAGAGAAATCTCTCAACTAAGAGAGCCTGTAGGTAGAGTGTTAGAGGGATGGGTGACGGATGATAATCTACGCATTGAAAAAGTCTCTGTACCGATTGGTGTGGTGGGTGTTATTTACGAATCACGTCCTAATGTTACTTCAGATGTGGCAGGTTTGTGTTTTAAAAGTGGTAATGTTGCGATACTCAAAGGGGGAAAAGAGGCTGAATTCTCCAATCAAGCGATTGCTAAAACAATTCAAGCCGTTTTGGTTCAAAATAACTTACCTAAAGAGATTATCTCTCTTCTACCCGATTCATCCAGAGAAGGGGTTGCCAATTTAATTAAAGAAGATGCATACGTCGATTTGATTGTTCCACGTGGTGGCGAAGCGTTGATTAAATACATCTCTAAAAACTCATCTGTTCCCGTGGTCAAGCACGATAAAGGGTTGTGTCATACCTATATTCATGAAAATGCCAATCAAGAAAATGCCATTAAGATTGCACTGAATGCTAAGTGTCAACGACCAGGGGTTTGTAATGCGATGGAGACGTTGATTGTTGATGTGAGTATTGCTAAAAGTCTGTTGCCAAAACTCTATAAAGCTTTTATTGATGCAGGAACCAAATTACGAGGATGTAGTTTAACCAAGCAGTTTATCTTTATTGATTTGGCAACTCCTGAACATTTTAATACGGAGTATTTGGCCAATGAGTTAAACATTAAAGTGGTGAATAACATTGATGAAGCCATTGCCCATATTACCAAGTATGGTTCAGGACATTCAGAAGCCATTATTACCGAGAACCATACAGCAGCCGAGAAGTTTATGGAGAAGATTGATGCTGCGTGTGTTTATGTGAATGCAAGTACCCGTTTTACAGATGGTGGAGCGTTTGGTTTTGGTGCAGAGGTAGGAATTTCAACCAATAAACTTCATGCCAGAGGACCAATGGGGATTAATGAGTTAACAACTTATAAATTTAAAATTTATGGTCACGGTCAAACACGGTAGTTTTTAAGTCACCTTTTGATGAAAAAAATCTTACTTTATTTACTGTTTACTTTACTGTTGGTTGGCAAAAGTTTTGACAGTAAAGAGATTGCCATTGATTTTCAAGGCAATAAACATGTAAGTCGCTCTTCACTTGAAGAGGTAGTGGGTGCCTTGCGACCTTCATTTATTGCACTATGGAAAAAAGATGTTGCGTTAATTGATAGAATGTTGGTGGATAAGCTTGATGATACTTTTGCAGTTTTTTATAAAAATGAAGGTTTTTACGATGCCAATATTTCACATACCCTTGATGCAATAGGGGTACATTTTTTTATTCAAGAGAACCAATTTGTAAAAATTGAAAAGATTAGTATAGAAAGTGATTTTGATATTGATGAAGCCATAACCTTAAGAGAGAAGAAGCGATTTCGAGCCGAAGAGTTTGGTCAAACCAAAAAAAATATCAAAACCAGAATGATGTCCAAAGGGTATTGTAGTTATGATTTAAACACCAAAGCTTATTTGGATTTAGAGAAGCATCGTGCCAATATTGTGATTAAATTAAAAAAAGGTGGGCTTTGTCATTTTGGTGCGGTAACCGTCAAAGGGGTTTCTACCATTGATGATGATGTGATTTTATCTCGACTCTATTTTAAAGAGGGAGACCTTTTTAATGTGGATAAAATTAAAGAGAGTTATCAGTCACTCTATGCATTAGAGGCGTTTGACCAAGTTTATATGAAACATGATTTAAAATTTTATAATGTTATTCCTGTAGATATTGATTTTATTGAAGTGCAACAAAAAATTCATTCACGTATGGGTGTTGGTTATGCAACCGATTTAAAATTTCAAGCCAAATACCATTGGGAGTATAAAAATTTTCGGGGTAATGGTAAAAAATTGCTCTTTGATTTGCTTTTCTCAAGTAAACAACGTGCGATAGAAAACAGTTTTTTGTATCCACATGTTACTTCACTTAATGACTATTATTTGGATTTTGAAAACAGTGTTGGTTATACTGAAGAAAAAGAGATTCATGATTACAATGAAAAAGTACTCTACAACAAATCCTATTTGTCTCACAAGGATGATCAGTGGTACAACAGCATAGGATTGGGTGTTGAGAATCGAGAGATTGATAATCGTGAGACATTTTTTTTGATTTATCCATTTATGAAACTGGTGTATGATTTGCGAGATTCAAAAATTAACCCCACACAAGGTGTCTACTTTTCTCATGAAATGGAGTATGGATTGCCATACTCTCCTGATAGTACCTCTTATTTAAAGTATTTGGAAGAGTTACGATTGATTTACAGTTTGGCGGATGTAACGTTTTCAGCGGTCGGACGGATGGGAAGTATTCAAGTGTATAAAAATAAAATGCCTGAATCCAAAAAGTTTTTTGCAGGGGGAGCTTTTTCAAATAGGGCGTATGGGTATGATAAAATTGGTATTACCGAGTCAGCTGTGAGGGATTCGCCAGAGGGAGGATATACTTTGGCCAATCTTAGTTTTGAGAGCAATTTCCCCATTTATAACAGTTTCAGAGGTGCATTGTTTTCGGACAATACCATGATTTCAAAAAATCAAGGGATTTGGGAGTTTTCCAATAAAGTAATCTATTCGGCAGGAATAGGATTTCGTTACTTGACACCCATTGGTCCTTTCAAAATTGATATGGGGTTGAACGTTAGAGATCAACAAGAACGTGCGGTGCATTTTCAAGTAGGACAATCATTTTGATACGCTTTTTTTATTGGTTGGTTGCCATTGTTGAAGCGGTTCTACTCTTTGGTATTATTCTATTTCTTATTCTTACAGATTCTAGAAGTGTTAAAATTTTAGCCGATGAAACCCTCTCTTCTTATGATTTTAGATATGATGAAATTTCAGGAAATCTCTTTTCAGGGTTAGAAGTGGTCAACTTGTCGTATAAAGATGAGACCCTTTTTAACACGGCAATTATTCATTGGAACCCTTTAAGCTTAATCTATAAACGTGTGACATTTACCAAAGTAGATGTGGAAGGGGTTGAGTTACAAAACATTTTAAACATGGTTGAGGATTTAAGTTCAGAAAAGAGCGAGAATAACACATTGATTGATTTGGATTTTGTGCTAAAGGGCATTCATTTAGACATTAATCCTTATTTGTATGAAGGAGTTCGATTTTCGTCATTTCTTTTTGAGAGTGATAGGATTAGAATAGCCAGTGATTTAACCCTCAACAGTAAAAAATTTAATCTTTCATTTGATTCGGATTTGGTCAATACCAACTTGGATGGGGCGATTAAAAACAACAACCTTTCTATTGGTCATGTCGATTTGGCACAGATAGACAGCAGGGCAATTGCTGTATTTGTAAAGCGTTTGAATCAGAAAGAAAAAAACAAAACGGTTCAGGTTCAAAAAGATATAAAAACGAATACTGCTTTATCAGAGGCTTTTTTGAAAAGCATTGAAATAGAGAAGATAAAAGCAACACTTTTACCTGTAACGTATGAACCTTTGGTGATTAAAGAGACGAATGTTGTTATTGATAATCTGTCTATTGACCGCAATAAGAGTTATGAACTGAACGCCAAAAAGATTACAGTAAAAGGGAATACAAATTTTGGAAGCATTGATTATAAAGGGAACATTCAAAAATCAATGCTTGAAACCAAAGGTGAGATACTTTTACGTAAAGCGTTATTTACACGATACAACCTTCCTTTGGAGTATGAGAATTTAAAAAAGTTACCCAGTGATTTAAAGTTAAATTATAGTGGTGTTTGGCTCGATATTCATCATGATGTTACCAATTTATTAAAAAAAGAGCTTGATTTTCCTTTAAAGATGCGTAAGGTTAAGCATCAACTCTATTATGATTTTAAAGATTTAAATCTCTCTATTCAAAGTAAGGCTGATGTTAAAATTCCTTATTCTGATGAGGTTAAAATAGAAAATTTAACTACCGTTGATGCATTGGGAAAAACACTTTATAAAGGTAAAGTAGAGGTGACATCTGTCAATGGGCTACCTGTTGAGGTGTCGGATTATTTGTTGGAAGGATTAAAAGGTGAGTATAGAGGTGACACAAATGGATTAGACGTAGAAATTACATCAAAACTCTTAAAAGGTCAATTTGTAACGTCTGATTTTGAGAGAGGGAAATTAACCTTGCAGAGTAAAGAGCAAAATATCATACTTTCTAAACTGATTAAAAGTATTCCCATGGCGTTTGCTAGAGAGCATCTTAAGTTACAAGGTGACGCATTATTTGATTTTAAAAATAGTCAAAATTCAAAGATTAATTTGGATGTGATTTCAAATATTATGAATTTAAATAGCAAGATGGAATTAAAGAAACCTTATACACTTATACTAAAAGGTAGCGTTCCAACATCATCGGTTTTGGTAAAATGGGATAAAAATGTAAAAGTTGAACAGTTTCAAAATATTGGGGCTAAAATTGTTTTGGGTGATATCTTAACAGGAGTAAGCATAGAAAACCAAGAAGAGTTGGGTTTGAGTTTTAATTATGACAATCGTAATGGTACACTCCAAGGGTTATTCAATTTAGCGAATGAACAACTGATTTTCAATGGAAATTATGCCAATACGCTTAAGATAAATGCCAACAATTTGAACATTAATAAACTCATAGAGGTGATGAGTCACTATTATACTTTTACGGTTCCTACAGTTGAAGGCAATGTAAATATGGTGTTGGAATTAGGAGCCAATAGACCGATGGTAATTAACCTAGAGAGTCCAGAGATACGGTATATTGACAAGAGTGGAATCAAACCATCTATCACGAAAATATCCAATATTGCTACAACGATGAGTCTGGATAAAAATAATATACTTATCATTGAAAAATATAAATTTAAATTCCCAAAAAACGACTATTTTGATAAAATCTCTTCTAAGAAAAAATCATTTTTATATTTGGATAACGAAGAAGTTGTGGTCAAGCAATTGTGGATTAATGACCAAATTGGTGTGGATGGTTACTACAATTTTCAACGGAAAGAGGGAGACTTTCATATCAATGCCAATCCGTTTTCCTATCGACAAAAAAAGTTTGATGTGGTTGCCAAATTGGCATTGTTGGCAAAAATTAGAGCAGAAAAGATAGAAGTTAATGGTGATGTAGAGCTTTTGGGTAATCGAGTTAGTTATGAAGTAGTGGGTTCTGGTGTGAGTCAAGATGGAGACATTGTTATTTTGGGTCAGGTAGTACAAAAAGAGCAGAGCAGTTTAAGCAACTTGAAATTGCTTATTAAAGTTTCCAATAAAATGCCTATTATTTATGATGCAAGTAATGTGAATGTTGAGCTGTATAATGATTTAACGTTGATTAAAGATTACGATGAAGTGCTTAGTATGAGTGGAATGAGTACGATTGCTAAAGGGTATTATCGTATGGAAGATAAAAAGTTTTTGCTCAACGAGAGTCATATCTATTTTGCAGGTAATCCTCAAAAACCCTATTTGGATATAAAAGCCGATTATCATAAAGATGAATATAAGGTGCATATTTTTATCTCAGGAGATGCGGATGAACCGATTGTTAACTTTACTTCTGAACCTTTTTTGACCCAGCAAGAGATTCTTTCATTGATTCTTTTTGATGGTACAGGTTCAAGCAGTGGTCAAGGAGCAGAAGCGTATACCATTTTGGGAGGAACATTTGCCAAAAGCTTGATTAAAAGTTTGGGTGTGAGTGTTGACCATTTGTTATTAGGAACCGATATGAATGATGAAGTATCATTGGAAGTTGGACGAAAAATATCTGATAACATGACCTTAATGTACCTGCATGAAAATGGTAAAGATGGAGCCAAAGTAAGGATTGAACACAGCAATAATTTTGAAACCGATATTATTATTCAACCACCCAATAGCTCAAGTATTGAGTTTTTATATCGCAAAGACTGATTCACTATTTTTTAATTTTAGAGTGTAAAAAACTGTAAAGAGCTTGTACTTCTTGTGGAGTTAGATAATAGATAGGCATAATTTGATGTCGTCTATAATGATTGTTCTCTTTGTATCTATTTTGAAGACTGGCATTCAAATCTTCGAATGAATAAGCGGTAATGTCAACTCCTTTCAAGAGCTTTGGATTTTTATTTTGGTCATAATATTTGGCAATTTTTTGACCCCCTTTTCCATTTTTACCATGACACTTTGCACAGGAAATACCTCGTGGATTGACATACAACATCTTACCATATTCAATGTCTGAAAGAAAACTCTCATCTTGGCTTGTATTGTTTTCAATGATACTGGTTTGGGTTATAGTGGCATTCTCTTTGCTAAAATTGTTCTCTTGTTCTGAAAAAAGAAGAAGAGGAAGAAGAAGGAGTAAACGTTTCAAAATTTTATCTTACCTCTCTAACTAAAGATTTTTTGATATAATACCAAAAATTTAGCTCAAAGTGAAAAAATGCAACTTATCGATGGAAAATCATTATCAAAAAAAGTTCAAGATTACGTTCAGTTGGAAGTAAAAAAGCTGAAAAAAGAGAGAGGTATTGTTCCTGGTTTGGCTGTGGTAATCGTGGGTGATGACCCAGCGAGTCATGCGTATGTTAGTATGAAAGAGAAGGCTTGTAAAAATGTGGGTTTTTACTCGATTGCTCACAAAATGCCAAATACCATTATGCAAGAGGAGATTATTGAGATTATTGAGATGATGAACCATAATCCTCATATTCATGGTATTTTGGTTCAGCTTCCTCTCCCTGCTCATATTGATACCAATCGAATTCTTGAAGTGGTGAATCCTAAGAAAGATGTGGATGGTTTTCATGCGTATAATGTTGGTCGAATGGTGACAGGGCTTGAGAGTTTTGTAGCCTGTACACCATTGGGTGTTATGAAGATGTTTGAAGAGTACAATATTGAGCTTGAAGGTAAAGATGTTGTGGTGGTTGGGGCAAGTAATATTGTGGGTAAACCGATGGCAAGTCTGTTGCTTAATGCCAATGCAACGGTAACGGTGACCCATATCTATACCAAAGATTTGGCTTCACATACCAAACGGGCTGATATTGTGATTGTGGGTGTGGGTGTTCCTGCTTTGATTAAAGCCGATATGGTAAAAGAGGGAGCGATTGTGATTGATATTGGTATTAACCGTCTTGAAGATGGTTCATTGGTGGGAGATGTAGATTTTGATGCAGTGGCTCCAAAATGTTCATACATTACTCCTGTTCCTGGTGGAGTTGGACCGATGACCATTGCAATGTTGTTGTCCAATACGCTTCATGCTGCACAACAAGTGGTAGGTAAAAAATAGATGAACTTTTTAAATAAACTCTATAGATTTTCAAGTTCATGGACAGGAACGATTATTATTGTTCTTTTTCTTATCTTTTTTGTTGTTCAATCCTTTGTTATTCCTTCGGGTTCTATGAAACGTACGCTACAAATAGGAGATTTTTTGTTTGCTAAAAAGTTCTCTTATGGTACACCACTTCCTACTTTACCATGGTTAGAGATACCTATTTTCCCTGACTTGCATGGTAATGGGCATTTGATAGAGGGAGACAAACCAGAACGTGAAGACATAGTGATTTTTAGATATCCAAAAGATCATAAAATTCACTATGTCAAACGTTGTGTGGCAAAAGGTGGAGATGAATTATTGTACAACAACAAACATCTCTATATTCACTTTGTTGAGGGTGATGCATATATTACCAAAAATTATCCTGCTGATAAAATTCATGAAATGCGTGGGAAACTATGGGTCGATAATCCTTACTCTGATAAATACCCAGGAATTCAATACCAACCAGAAAACCACATGAATATTTATGGTTTGATGTTAAATGCCTATGCACAAAGCAAAGAAAATCTTGATATGTCTCCTGTTTATATTCCTGAATTACAAAGCCCAGTGAATATTCTTAATGGGCAAGAGGTGAATGCTTTTTATAAAAAAGTTGAAGCCGATCATTACTATATGATGGGGGATAATCGTGATAACTCAAATGACAGTCGTTTTTGGGGTTCAGTTCCTTACAATTTGGTGGTTGGTAAACCTTGGCTTATCTATTTCTCATGGGACAGTCAAACCAAAACGGTACGATGGGATAGAATGGGTACGTTTATTAACGACCTTCAATATGAGCAACCACGATATTAGAAAATAAGAGACCAAAAGAGAAGTGATAAAAAAGGATAAGAATGAAATTTTATATAGCAACTGACCATGCAGGATATGGTGTAAAAGATTTTGTAAAAGTGTATGTGCATTCCAAAGGTCATGAGATTGTTGACCTTGGACCTGATAGTGATGAACGCGTAGATTACCCTGATTTTGCTAAAAAATGTGCCGAAGCGGTTATTACTGACAAAGGTAGCTTTGGTATTTTGATTTGTGGAACAGGAATTGGTATCTCCATTGCAGCCAATAAGGTAGCAGGTATTCGTGCCGCATTGTGTCATGATGCCTATACCGCTTCGGTGACACGCGCCCACAATGATGCCAATATTTTATGTTTTGGTGAACGTGTGGTAGGACGGGGTGTAATTGAAAGCATGATTGATGCTTTTTGTGACACGGAGTTTGAAGGGGGACGACACACCGAACGTGTTCATAAAATAGAAGGGTGTTCATTTGGAGCTGATTTAGGTTAGAGCCTAAATCATTTTTGAATGCTTTTTCAACCCAAATTATTTTCATTATTAAGCGAAGGCATCAGTAAAAAACAGATTATTGATGATGTTTTTGCAGGGGTTATTGTCGCTATTGTGGCAATACCTTTGGCGATTGCTTTTGCCGTTGCAAGTGGGGTATCTCCCGAAAAAGGATTAATTACCGCCATTGTTGCAGGATTGATTATCTCTATTTTAGGAGGAAGTCGTGTACAAATAGGAGGACCTACGGGTGCTTTTATTGTGATTGTTTATGGAATTGTTCAAGAGTATGGAATAGATGGGCTTCTGATTTCCACCATGATGGCAGGAGGAATACTGATACTTTTTGGTTTTTTAAAATTGGGAGCTTTGCTTAAATATTTTCCTCATCCTCTCATTGTGGGCTTTACAAGTGGTATTGCTTTGGTTATTTTTTCAACCCAAGTCAAAGATGCTTTGGGACTCAATATCGAACAGTTACCTGCTGAATTTATTGAAAAATGGAGCGTCTATTTTAGCCATATTCATGAAATCAATCTTTTTACTTTGGGCATTACCTTACTCACAATGCTCATTACCATTTATTTTAAACACCTCACCACCAAAGTCCCTGGCTCTTTTATGGCTATTATTTTTATGACGATGATGGTACAATTTTTTGAAATACCAGTGAGTACCATTGGCACTTTTTTTCAAACCATTTCCAATGAAATTACCCTAACAGCTCCTACGGTTGAACCAAATAACCTCTCACACTATTTGGCACCTGCTTTGATTATTGCACTTTTAGGTGGTATTGAATCGCTTCTTTCTGCGGTGGTTGCTGATGGTATGATAGGAGGGCATCACCGTTCCAATACCGAACTCATTGCCCAAGGTATTGCCAATATTGTGACCCCTTTATTTGGTGGAATTCCTGCTACGGGTGCCATTGCACGAACAGCCACCAATGTTAAAAATGGGGGAAGAACACCCATTGCAGGGATTGTTCATGCTTTGGTATTGCTTTTAATTATGCTCTTTTTTATTGATTATGCCAAACTTATTCCCATGTCTTGTTTGGCAGGGATATTAATGGTTGTGGCGTACAACATGAGTGAATGGAAATCATTTCTTTCTATTTTAAAAGGTTCACCTTTTGATGCGATTGTTTTGGTAAGTACCTTTTTATTGACCGTCTTGGTAGATTTAACCGTTGCCATTCAAGTCGGAATCGTTCTCTCTTCTTTGTTGTTTATGAAAAGAATGGCAGATATAAATTGTAAAGTATTGGTAGATGATGATACCAACAGTATTGAAAATTATTCAAACTTACCAGCGGGAATTTCTGTTTATGAGATAGGTGGTCCCCTCTTTTTTGCCTCTGCCAAACAGTATGCTGAGACGATTCATAATATCGGTTTTAGTTCTAAGGTTTTAATTATTCGTATGCGTCATGTTCCATTTATTGATTCAACAGCACTACACAATCTACAGAGTACTTTGCAATCGTTACGAGAGATGAATATTATTATATTAACCTCAGGAACCAATGATGAAGTCTATGAAGATTTAAAAAAACATCACATTGTTACTTTAATTGGAGAAGAGAATATGTTTAAGAGTTTCCCTAAGGCAGTAGAAAAAGCCAAAGCCTTAGTGGAATAAGTTTTTAAAATTTAAAGTCAACGCTGTAGGTAGGATATACGGTACCTCCTGCATTTCTAAAAACGCCTAAAGAGAATTTGGTCTCTTTAATAAAAGTTGGTAAAAAAGAAAAATTTATGGGGATTCTGAGTGCCATATCATAAGTTTCACCCAAATTTTCATGAAGGTTATGGTTGTAAACATTGACCACACTTCCTGCTATTTGATAAGAATCGGGAAGTTTAAACGTATAAAGCAGTTGGGGGAAATAGGAGTGTATTTCTCCTTCACGATGGCGTATACCATAAGCGGTAGAGAGGTCAACCCAAGGGTTTTGAAAAAAATTTTTCATAAATCCCCAATAAATTTGGTCGTTTCCTGTACTCGCTTCATGTGAGGCGTATCCATGAAAATCTATGCTATTGGTTAATCCATATCCCCACACCACATAACTTTGCCCTTTTTCAATTATGTCATTGGGATTCCATGTAAAATCTAAGTCTATATTTCCTTTTCCTGCAGGTGTACCATTGTCATAGCCTCCTGATGCAAACAAAGAGGAAGTGCCAATAAAAGTAATATATAAAAGACGATAAAACATAAAATTATTCTCCTTAATTTTGGCACAAGTATACTTGATTAAACTAAAAAAATTAATATTAACCAAAGCCTTTTACACTTAAAGAGAATTTTAAATTTATTTATAAGTGTTACAAATCT
>DYMW01000075.1 GCA_020721385.1 Sulfurovum sp.
TTTCTGTTTTTACCTGCAATAATAAATCGTAATGCATTAAGTTTTATAAATCCTTCTGCATCAGATTGGTCATATACCGTATCTTCTTCAAATGTTGAATGGGCTTCTGAAAATAAAGATTTAACCGATTCTCGACCCACAACCATCACATTACCTTTATAGAGTTTAAGTCTAACACTTCCTTCTACGTGTTCTTGTGTTTTATCAATGGCAGCTTGTAGCATTTCACGTTCTGGTGACCACCAATAACCATTATAAATAAGACTTGCATAACGAGGCATCATTTCATCTTTAAGGTGTGCAGCTTCTCTATCTAAAGTAATAGACTCAATTGCTCGGTGTGCTTTTAACATAATGGTTCCACCAGGTGTTTCGTAACATCCACGTGCTTTCATTCCAACATAACGGTTTTCTACAATATCAAGACGACCAATTCCATGTTTGTTACCATATTTGTTAAGTTCAGCTAAAATGGTAGCAGGACTCATTGCTTGACCATTGATGCCAATTGGGTCACCATTTTTGTACTCAATGGTGATATATTCAGCTTGATCAGGAGCATTTTCTGGATTGGTTGTCCACAACCACATTGCCTCTTCTGGCTCTTTGCTTGGGTCTTCAAGTACCAAACCTTCATAAGAGATGTGGAGTAGGTTTGCATCCATTGAGTAAGGTGATGATTGACCCTGTTTTTTCTTTTCAATGTTAATTCCATGTTGCTCAGCATACGCCAAAAGTTTTTCACGGCTGTTTAAATCCCACTCTCTCCATGGTGCAATAACGGCAATGTCAGCATTGAGTGAAAGATACCCCAACTCAAAACGTACTTGGTCATTTCCTTTTCCTGTTGCTCCATGACTTACAGCATCTGCACCTGTTTTGGCAGCTATTTCAATCTGTTTTTTGGCAATCAATGGACGAGCAATAGACGTTCCCAATAGATATTCACCTTCGTAAATGGTATTGGCTCTAAACATTGGAAATACGAAATCTTTAACAAACTCTTCACGTAAATCTAAAATAAAAATATTTTCAGGTTTAATACCCATCGCCAACGCTTTTTGACGAGCAGGTTCTACCTCTTCACCTTGACCAAGGTCTGCTGTGAACGTGACCACTTCACACTTGTATTCATCTTGAAGCCATTTTAAAATAATACTTGTATCAAGCCCACCAGAGTACGCGAGTACTGCTTTTTTTATTTCTCTTTTTGCCATAATATACCTTTATTAACATAGTAAAAATTTTTTGAAATATTATCACATTTTGTGTTAAGTATAGGGCTATTTTGCATTATTCACGTTTTTCAAATGTTCTTGATAAGAGTGGCTAAAATCATGTACCCCATTTTTATTTTTCATGAAGTAGAGATAGTCTGTTTTTTTAGGATTGAGTGCAGCGTTGATGGCTTGGCTAGAGACCGAACAGATAGGTGAGGGTGGTAACCCAGTATGTAGGTAGGTATTAAATCCACTTTTATCGGTGCGGATACGTTTGGGGGTTATTTTGATGTGAGAGTATTGACCATAGTTTAAGGTTCCATCCATCTGTAGTGCCATACCCATGTTGAGACGATTATAGATGACCGAAGCAACCAACGGCATCTCTTCATTGTTGGCAGCCTCTTTTTGGATAACTGAAGCAATGGTTAATATGCGTAACCACGCTTTTTTATCATATTGTTTCAGATGCTCTATTGCCATTTTTTCATACTGTTTTTCACTCTCTTGTACCAAAAAAGTGATGAGGTTTTTCTCTTTGATACCTTTGGAGATATGATACGTGTCAGGAACAATACCTGCTTCGGGATAGGGGCTAAGTTTGGTATAGGCGAGTTCTAATTGTTCTTTATCAAGGTTATATTTGTTGGCAATCTCTTCTAAGAATATAAAACGGGTCTCTCCAGGAATGAGTGTTAGTGTATCTACAATCTCTTTGGCATTGGTGAGTTTGTATAAAAAATTGATATGGCTCATTCGCCCTTGCTCAATCTCTAATGTTCCACTTTTGGGTTGACCTATGAGAACCAACAAATATTTATCAATAATGGTTAAGGGATAACCTTGTTTGTCTAAATGGTGGACAATTTTAGTAATTGAGCCTTTTGGTAAGGTAATCTCTTGGGTGGTTTGTATGGGTAATGAAGTATAGAAGATTAAGGCGATACACAAGAGTAGCATCATATTAAACAATGTTACTGATAGCCAATATAAAAGAGTCTGTTTTTTCATTTAAAGATTATATCTTAATAATAATTAATTTAAAAAAATAATATCATGAAAAATTGAGGAGTTATTCATTCCTCAATACCGTTAATGGATCGGTTGATGATGCTTTATACGATGGATAAAGTGATGAGATAAGCACAATAATAAAGGTTCCCACAATAATGGAAATAAAATCAAAAAGGGTTAAATCAATAGGGAGTTTTGAGAATCCATAAACATCGGCCGAAAGGGTAATAATAGGAAAGGTGGTTAAAACCCATTTCCCAATAACTCCTAAAAGGGTTCCTGCGATAATCCCACTGATTCCGATAATAACACCCAACTTAAAGAAAATACTTTTAATCTCTTGACCAGTAGCCCCAAGGGTTCGCATAAGGGCTATTTCAGAACGTCTGCTCATAACTGTCATCAGCAATGAAGAGATAATATTGAGTGAGGCAACCAAAATAATAAGCAATAAAACCAAAAATAGAGCTTCTTTTTCCATTTGCATGGCTGCAAAGAAATTGGCATTTTGTTCCCACCATCCTTCTAAGTGCAATCCTTCATTTAACCTATTTTCTGTTAAAAATGTTTTGATTTTTTCCAAATCATTCATGGCATCATTGGAGTAGATATGCACACCATCATAGACATCAATAGGGTGTTTAAGAATTTTTTGAAACGCTTGATGAGTAGTGTAGATAATTGCTTTATCATAGGCTTTTAATCCAGAGTCAAAGGTACTGTCAATGGTAAAACGTTTTTGTAAAGGCATGGTACCAAACCCAACGGCTTGTTGTTCAGAAAAGTAGAGGGTAAGTTTTTCTCCTGCATGAACATTCATATCTATAGCCAGTGTGGCACCTGTTACCATTTTATAATCATTTGGAATTAAGAGAGACTTCTCTTGTGCTTTTGCAAAAACTTCATTGAGCGATGCTTCTTTTGTAAAATCAACCCCATAGAGTATGGAGCCATTTACATTGGAACCACTCTTGGTAATAACTTGGGTGGTATAGTAAGGACTAAATTTTAATGTTGGAAAGTTCTCTTCTAATTTGTTGATTAAGCCATCATTAATGGTATGGTATCCCATCGGTGTCATGGTGATAGGATAGTTCATGACAAAAAGACGTTTTTGAAACTCTTCTTGCGTTCCATTCATAATCCCCATGGCAAGCATAAGAACCATAACTCCTGCAGCAATACCCAAAAAAGCCAGTAAAGAGGAGATAAAGATAAAAGGGTTATCCTTATCATATTGGAGATAATGTTTAATTATCTTATTGATAAAAACGCGATTTTGTGGAATAGCCATTATGCCAATAGACCTTTTTTGGGACCACTTTGACCACAACATTGTTTATATTTTTTACCTGAACCACAAGGACAAAGGTCATTTCGTTTTGGCTTTTTTTCAATATTAATCATCTCATCTTCTTCAAATTCAGCATAAACCATTTCATCTTCATTGGTTCGTGCCAAGGCTAAATCGGCTTCGAGTTTGTTTCGCATGGCTTCCAGTTTAGCCTCTTCAACAGCAGGGTCTTGAAAATTAAATTGAACCAAAGAGAGTACTTTTATGGCCTCAAATTTAATACGCTCAACCAGTTGCATAAAGAGGTTATAACTCTCTTTTTTATACTCGGTTAAAGGGTCTTTTTGGTTGTATCCTCTAAGCCCAATTCCTGTTTTAAGCACATCCATCTCATAAAGGTGATCACGCCATTGTGGGTCAAGTACTTGTAGATATAAAATACGTTGAACTTCACTTCGTTGTTGAGGTGTAAGTGGTTCCATTTTGGCTTCATAACTCTCTGTCATAAGCTCCAAAAGGGTATCTTTTAAATCTGCATAATCTTTTCCATTAAAGACTTCACCCTCTAACTCAACACGCAGTTCTTCTTTAAGAAGATTTTCGAGTCGTTCTAAATCAAAATCTTCACGTGAACCTCCATCATAGATATCACATTCACTTAAGAGATAATTGACATAAGCCATTCTGTTTTCTGTAATTTTAGAGTCAATATCGTAGTTGTCATCAAGCAGTTGATTTCTAAAGTTGTAGATAACTTTTCGTTGCTCATTGGCAATGTCATCGTATTCTAAAATATGCTTTCTTGATTCATAATGCATATTTTCTACTTTGGTTTGTGCTTTTTCAACAGAACGGGTGACGATTTTAGAATCAATGTATTCTCCCTCTTCAACACCGAGTTTGTTCATAATGTTTCTAATTTTTTCACCACCAAAAATACGCAATAGGTTGTCATCGAGACTGAGGTAAAATTGAGAAGCTCCTGGGTCACCCTGTCGACCTGAACGACCACGAAGCTGGTTATCAATACGTCGACTCTCATGCCGTTCTGTACCTAAAATATAAAGACCACCAAGCTCTTTAATTTCATCAGAGATTTTAATGTCAACTCCTCGACCTGCCATGTTGGTCGCAACCGTTACAGCCCCTTTTTTCCCTGCTTCCATAATAATATGGGCTTCATTTTCATGATTTTTAGCATTGAGGGTATTGTGTGGAATTTTGGCTGCTTTTAATCGGTTATGAACCAGTTCAGATTTTTCAATAGAAGCCGTACCAATCAGGACAGGTTGTCCTTTTTCATGAAGCTCTTGAACTTTTCTGGTTACCGCATCAAGCTTTTCTCGTTCGGTATTATAGATAAGATCATTCATGTCTTTTCTTGAAATAGGAACATTGGTTGGAATAGAGATAACATCCAAGTTATAAATTTCAGCAAATTCGGTTGCTTCAGTTTGAGCGGTACCTGTCATACCTGCCAATTTTTTATAGAGACGGAAATAGTTTTGATAGGTAATTTCTGCTAAAGTTTGAGACTCCTCTTTTACATGAACACCCTCTTTGGCTTCGATGGCTTGGTGTAATCCTTCTGAAAATCTTCGACCTTCTGAAAGACGACCTGTAAACTCATCAACAATAACAATTTCACCATTACGAGAGACATAATCAACATCTTTTACAAAGATATATTGGGCTTTCATCGCTTGATCAAGGTGGTGAGAGAGGTTGGCATTTTCAAGACTGTAGAGGTTTTCTACTTCAAATAAATCTTGTGCTTTTTGAAGACCATCTTCGGTCATGATAACTTGACGGTTTTTTTCATCAAGATAAAAATCCCCTGTGGTCTCTTCAGGTTCTCCTGCTTTGGTTACTTTTTTCTCACCTTTAATCATCTGCAAAGCAATTTCATTGGCTTTTACATAGTGAACCACATCACGGTGAACAGGTCCTGAGATAATGAGTGGGGTTCGTGCTTCATCAATTAAAATTGAGTCAACTTCATCGACTATGGCATAGAAGTGTTCACGTTGTACTTTTTCTTCAGAACGGCTTTTCATATTGTCCCGTAGATAATCAAAACCATATTCGTTGTTGGTACCATAGGTAATGTCGGCTTGGTATTGTGCTTTTTTGGTCATTTCATCATGAATCTCATCGGTTAAGCATCCAACAGAGTAGCCTAAAAAGTTATACAAAAGACCCATCTCTTGGGAGTCTCTTTTTGCAAGATAATCATTGACGGTAACCACATGAACGCCTTTGTTCATCATGGCATTGAGTGCAACAGCTAGGGTTGCAACCAATGTTTTACCTTCACCTGTTTTCATCTCTGCAATGGAGTTGTCATAAAGAACCATACCCCCTACAAGTTGTACATCAAAATGACGCATACCTAAGACACGTGTACTTGCTTCTCGGGTGATGGCAAAAGAGTCATCCAATACATCGTCAAGTGTTTTTTCTTGAGCTTGAACTGCTGATTTAAGAGTATTAAATGCAGTTTTTAACTCATTATCTGAAAGAGCTTTATAGTGGTCTTCTAATTTATTAATTTTTTTTACTCTTTTTAAATAACTTTTTACAATTCTGTCATTTTTGGAACCAAATATCATTTTTAGCATTATCGTTATAACCTAGTATTAAAATTGGGGTCATTTTATCTAAAATTTAATTAGTCAGCTATTAATTTATGTTATGAAGCTAAAAGTTTTCTAAAATAATCGGGCTTAGATTGATGGAAGTAAGCGGTGATTTTTGGTTATAATACTTTTAACAATTAATAAGGATAGAGGATAGATGAGTTTCCATAAAATAAAATTGGCAATATACGCACTTTTTTTAACAAATTGGTTTGGCTTTAAGTTGAAATATATAAAAGACCCACTTGAAAAAAAACGGGTCAGATTGGAGTACGCTCAAAAGATTTTAGCCGAATTAAACATAACGGTTGAGGTTAAAAACAGAGAGAAAATACCTTCTAAAGGGCAATACTTGTTGTTGTCAAATCATCGTGGTATTATCGACCCTTTGGTGGTTGAATTGGCACTTAAAGAGACTGAAATTTTTGGTTTATGGATTTCTAAAAAAGAGTTGTATAACTCTCCATTCTTTGGGGTTTTTGTTCGTAATGCAGGAGCGATTCTATTGGACAGAGAAAAGAGTCAAATGGGTGGTTTTTTTGCGGATATTAAAAGTGCTGTTAATGAAGGCAATTCTATCTTTATTTTTCCAGAAGGGACACGAAACAAGAGTGAAAAATCGCTTATTGATTTTAAAGAGGGGTTTCGAATTATTGCATTAAAAAATAAATTGCCTATTTTACCTGTATTTATTCGTACTCATACCAATAAAGCATTGGGTATGAGCCTTAAGACTAAAGAGGCAGAACAGACCATTACAATTGAAATTGGTGATTTAATAGATTATAAAGAAAAAGCAAACTTTGAAGAGCTTTATAAAACAATGTTTCAGATTGCTTAATCTTTAAAAATAGTATTAAATTGTTCTGGTATTCGTGCTGGTTTTCCTTGACGAACAAAGACTAGAACAATATGCATACTAAAGATTTTTTTATCTTCTTTATAAATGTTCTGTTCAAGTATAATGGAGCTGTTTTTTTGAGATACCAGTTTTGACTCTACGCTAAGCATGTCACCAAGTTTTGAAGCTCCTAAAAAATCAGCATCAATTTTTCGTACCACAAATCCACTTCCTTCTCCATCGGTAGGTTGCTTGTTTTGTGCAAAGAAAATTTCAGACCTTGCTCGTTCACAATATTTGATGTAGTTGGTATGATAGACAATTCCCCCTGCATCGGTATCTTCGTAATAAACGCGTATTT
>DYMW01000076.1:0-6066 GCA_020721385.1 Sulfurovum sp.
AATTTATGTACACGATTGAGTTTATAGGTTATTTCCCCCTCTTTTATCTCAATTACCGAAAAAAAGTTTTCTGTTTCTATCCAATACTCCCCATCTTCTTTGGATTCAAAATAGTTAAGATAGAGTTTTTTGCCGAGTTCCAGATATTGGGGGTCACCTGTGTAGATGTTTTGAGGAATGTTCAGATATTGCAATGGGTCAAGGGCTTTTTCATTGTCATAAAAAAATGCTCCTTCATTGAGTCGTTTTAAACCAGATAGGGTGGCATCAACATCTAATATATCGGCAATCAGTGCACCCAAAGAGCGGATATACGTTCCTTCTGAAACGGTTGCTTCAAAGTGGATAAATGGGTGCGTATAGTGAATAAATTTAATGTTGTAAATGGTTGAAGTAATCTCTTTGAGGTTGACCTCTTGACCTGCACGAGCCAAATGATAGGCTCTTTGCCCATTAATTTTTTTGGCTGAAAAATTAGGAGGGTAGTAGGTGAGTTCCCCTTCTAAACTGGCTAAAGCTTTTTTTATATCGTCTACATTTAATTGGGGAATATTTTGAATAGAATCCACATTTTCAATGTCCAAACTTTGAGAATTCGCTCCCAACCATAATGTAGCACTGTAGCTTTTTGGTGTTTTTTTGAGATATTGAAAGAGTTTGGGGTATTGACCTGTGGCAACAATCAGACACCCTGTTGCAAAGGGGTCAAGGGTTCCTGAAAAACCTACTTTTTTAGTGTTGTATTTTCTTTTAACATACCCCATATAACCATTTGAACTACGAAATATCGGTTTATTGACAACAAACAATCGATTCATGTTACGGGACCTTATACCGATTGAACAAAAGAGCTTAATATCTCTCTTTTGCTTCCACCAAAATTAATTTTTAACTTATATTCTCGACCTGATTTGGTGCTACTTTGTACCCGTCCAATACCAAAAATTTTATGTTTAACCAAATCCCCTTTATTAAATTCGGAACTTTTAGTAATTCTTAAAGAGGTATCGTTAATGAGTCCTGCTTCACCTAAAAAACGGCTTTTGTCAATTATTTTTCGTTCGCCTTTATAAAAACGGCTGTTAACATAACAGAGCGTCAAATCGGATTTGGCCCTTGTAATGGCAACATAACCCAAACGGCGTTCCTCTTCCATGTTGCATCCATCACCCAACAGAGGAAAGAATCCCTCTTCTAATCCAATTACATAGAGGTGTTCAAACTCTAACCCTTTAGAGGCATGAATGCTCATAATGGTAATGGCATTTTCATCCACTTGGTCTTGTTCACTTTGGAGTGAAATATCATTGAGAAAAGCATCAAGACTAAGGTGAGGGTCTTTAATAATCGCTTCACTAAAATAACCATAAAATTCATCAATGTTTAAAATTTTATCTTCACCATCTACCATTGCTCCATAAAACTTTTTCATACCAATCATCTCTTCAAAAAGGGTGATAAAATGATGAAGAGATAAAGTTAGTTCTTTCTGTAGGATTATAATATTTTTGGCAAATTCTTTGAGTGCCAAGGCAGATTTTTTACTTACCATTGTTAAATCATTTTGTGTAATAATGGTAAAGAGTGAACAGTGTTGCTCAAAGGTCATTTTTTTGAGTTTATCAAGCGATATTTTTCCAAGTCCTCGTTTGGGTTTGTTGATAATTCGCTCTAAGGAGAAGTCATCATTGGGATTGGCAAGAACTCTAAAGTAAGAGATAATGTCTTTAATCTCAGCACGGTCATAGAAACGCATTCCCCCTAAGAGTTTAAAGTTGAGTCCCTCTTTGGTAAATCCCTCTTCGAGTGAACGGGAGAGGGCATTAATACGGTAAAGCACTGCAATCTCATCTGAAGACACACCTTGGTTTAAAAGAGTTTTAATTTCTCGTGCAATGGCTCTGGATTCAAGTGATTCATCTAGTGAGTGAAAAAGTTTAACTGCTTTTCCTTCCCCTTTATGTGAGACCAGTGTTTTGCCAATACGTGCAGAGTTGTGTTCTATCAGTTCATTGGCGGCTTTTAGTATGGGTGACGTTGAACGATAGTTGGTTTCGAGTTGAATGGTTTTGGTGTTTTTGAAACGCTGGGAAAATTCTAAAATATTACGGATATTTGCACCACGCCAACCATAAATACTCTGGTCATCATCTCCCACCACACAAAGGTTGTTGTGTTCCGAGGCCAAGAGTTCTAACAGTTTAAATTGTAACTCATTGGTATCTTGGTACTCATCAACCATAATGTATTGATAACGGTTTGAAGTTGCTTTACGAAGGGTGTCATCTTGTTCTAAAATTTGATAGGTGAGCATTAATAAATCATCGAAATCTATCAAATTGTTTTCGGTAATCTCTTGTTGATAGGCTTTGTAAATGGTGGCAATTTTTTTATAATCGGGAAGTTCCGCTTTTTTAATGATTTCATCAGCCGTGAGAAGGGTATTTTTATAGGTTGAAATCTCAGAACCAATAAAAGCAGTGTTGAGGTCAATGTTATGCTCTTTGGCAATGCGTTTAATAATGCGTTTTTTATCATCCGAATCAATAATCACAAAGTTGTTGGCTCGTCCAAGCTTTTCAATGTGAAATTTTAAAAAAAGAAGACCAAATTTATGAAAGGTACAGAGTAGTGGCATTGAGGTATTGTGTTGCTCAATCATGGCTGAAGCACGATGACGCATCTCTTTGGCCGCTTTATTGGTAAACGTTAAGGTTAAGGTATTATAAGGGTCAATGCCAACTTCACCTATAAGATAGGCTAATCTTGTTGTGAGTGTTTTGGTTTTTCCACTACCCGCACCTGCCAAAATAAGCAGTGGTCCATCAATGTGTTGCACGGCTTGTTGTTGAGCATTATTGAGTGAATTTAAGGCTTCTTGCATCATGCTTCTTTTTATATTTATTATAACACTTTCTTTATTAATATCCAATAGTGACGAAGAGTATGACTTTTTTTGAAAAATATATATATCTTAAAAATATTAACATCTATTTGAATGACTTATAAACTATTTTAAATATAATTTGATATAATAATTTTAATAAATTACATAAGGGTGAGTAATGCTAAAAGATTTTGTTAAAATGGAGACCTTTTTAACAGTTGCAAGAGAGCGTAGTTTCTCAAGAGCTTCTGCAAAATTAGGAATTTCACAACCAGCGGTCACACAACAAATTAAGTATATAGAAAATTATTTAGAAGCGAAGATTATTGATCGAAAAAAAAATGGTATTAAGCTGACAGCAGAGGGTGAAGAGCTTTATAAAGTAGTTACCCGTTTAGAAAAATGTATCTTGGCACTTGAAAAAGATGTTTTAAAGATTATCAATAAAGAGATGACGTTTCGTTTGGCTGCCTCGTATACCATTGGTTCTTACGTGATTCCAGGAGAGTGTCTGAACAGTCTTTCTGAAAGTATTGGCAATGATGTTACGTTAAGCATTGATAACTCTGAAGAAATTATAGAGGGTATTAAAGAGAGAAGATTTGATGTTGGATTGATTGAGTCACCTATTTTTGATGATGCTTTAATTTATAGAGAGTGGTTTGAAGATGAGTTGGTACTTTTTTCCAATACGCCTCTGCCTAAAATGGTACGAACAGAAGAGTTGTATGAATTTAAGTGGATTTGCCGTGAAGAAGGTTCTTATACACGAAAATTGATTGGTGAAGTCTTTGAAGAGTTGGGCGTTTCTTGTAAAAGTTTCAATGTTTTAAGTGAAGTCAGCAATACCACCACTGCACTACAAAGTGTAAAACGTGCCAATGTTGATTTGGAACATCCTACAGTTTCAGTGATTTCAAAATATGCCATCGCTGATGAGGTTGCTAACGGGGCATTGTTTGAGTCAAAACTCTATGGATATACCATGAGTCGAAAGTTTTACATTGTCTATTCCAAAGAGAATAAAAACAATGTCTTTATTGACAATGTTGTTAGTTATATTTTAACAGGTAAATGTTAAGATTTTTTCTTTTTTAAGAGTTTTGCATTTTCTGGGTTGTTGAGTAACGCACTCATGGAATCAATCTCTTTAATTTTCTCTTGCTTTTTCTCTCTTTTAGGAGAAGTAATGTTTATTAATACAGGATACTCTCCTACAAACAATTGTTTGATGGAAAGCAGGGGTATATGTACCACAGCACCAATATTTTGATGACCAAATCCTGCTTCAAAAGAGAGAAATTGGTCATCAATAGAGGCACTTTCAAAAGAGTAATTTGCCAACATAAAGAGGGTAATTTCTGGCAGTGCATTTTGTATGTCATGGGGAAGCTCTGGATTAAACTTTACATATTTAATTTCACAAGCCACGCCAAATTCTTGATGTTCATTAAATAGATACTCAATGGTATTTAGAATATGGTCTTGCATAATTTTTTTAAAATTATCCGATTCTAAACTTCTGAAAGGCATATTTTTTCCTTATTTGTTAATGTTATCTCAACATTTTTTTGAATTTGGAATCCTATCATAGCATTCATTAAAGCAAAATATGAAAATTTTTGAATGTCGTTACTTCTAATGGTGCTAAGTTTTAATTTTTTTTCATAAAGAAGTTTGGCTCTCATGGTTCCTTGAAGCAACGGATATTTTGGGGTAAGCCAATTGCTACCATCGTAAAATGCAATATTGGCAATGGTGGTATCGGTTAATAATCCATTTTTTTCAATAATAATATCATCACTGTTTTGAGTTTCTAATAGAGTGTTAAGTTCTTTTCGATGGTTGTATTTATAGGGATATTCGATGTTACTTGGTACAATCGTTAATGTTTTGATTGTTTTGAGCTGATAGGGAATATATTCTACCGATTCCACATGATGACCATAAAGAATACGACAACGAAATAACCCGTGTGAAGGAGGGTTGATATACTCTTGAAGTTGTAGAAGAAGTATGTTAGAGCCAAAAAGCTCTTGTCGTGTTTGGTTGCAACGCTTGTTGTGCCATTCAATGTTGGCTACTTGACCATCTTCTATTTTGATGGTCTCTAGTAATAGCGTGTTCAAAAAGCTTTCTTTAGTTAAATAAATCGGTCGAGAGATAACGCTCAGCGGTATCACATAAAATGGTAACAATCACTTTGCCTCTGTTTTCAGGGCGTGAAGCCACTTCAAACGCTGCTGCAAGATTGGCACCTGCAGATATGCCTATTAATAGACCTTCTGTCATGGCTATCTCTTTTGCCATTTCAAATGCTTGGTTGTCATCGATGGTAATTACTTCATCATAAATTTTAGTATTTAAAATGTGGGGTACAAAACCCGCACCAATTCCTTGAATTTTATGTGGAGAGGGTTTTCCACCTGATAGAACAGGAGAGTTGCTTGGTTCAACCGCAATCGCTTTCAGATGAGGAAGTTGTGTTTTTAATACTTCGGATGTTCCTGTTAATGTTCCTCCTGTTCCCACGGCTGCTACAAAATAGTCAAGCGTGTTGTTGGTATCTTTTAAAATCTCTACAGCCGTTGTTTTTCTGTGAATATCAGGATTATTTGGATTGTTAAACTGTTGAAGTACAAAACCATTTAACGCTTGGGCTAAGCTTTGGGCTTTATTGATGGCACCAGTCATCCCTTGGGAAGCAGGGGTTAAGACAATTTTGGCTCCTAAGTGTAATAAGAGTTTACGGCGTTCAATGCTCATAGATTCAGGCATGGTCAAGATAAGTTTTAGTCCTTTTGAGGCACAAATAGCAGCCAGACCAATGCCTGTATTTCCAGAAGTGGGTTCGATAATGGTTGAGTCTTTATTAATGTCACCCGATGCTAAAGCTTCATTTATCATGTTTAAAGCAATTCTATCTTTGACCGATGAGGTCGGGTTCATAAATTCACATTTACCCAAAATGGTGGCTCCTGAAAGCTCGGAGAGTTTGTTGAGTTTGACCAGTGGGGTATTGCCTATTAAATCTTCAATGTTGTTGGCTATCATGACAGTAAGTCTCCATTTTTTTCAGTTAATTCTCTAAATTCGTACAATTCATCATTATAATACTCAATGGAACCACTCTTAATGTCATAGTACCAACCATGCAAAAAGAGGTTCCCTTCTTCGAC
>DYMW01000076.1:6166-7308 GCA_020721385.1 Sulfurovum sp.
TCTTCGACCAAATTTTTGTAACGCTCTTCATTTTTTTTAAATTTAACCGATTGGAAATTACTGTAACCCTTAATAATCTCTTTGATATTGGTATCCATGGTTCATCATCCTTTGATTTCAAGAATTGAATATGCCAATGTTTCACCTGCGTACATGGGTATCACATTGTCATATTTTGCAGGAACAACAAAGGGTTTTTTCTCTAAGGTTACAGTTTTATGGGGTACTTTTATGTGGTTATAGATGGCTTTGGCATGGTCAGAGACAAAGGCTTGAAGATTTTTTAGGGTTGAATGTTCCATAAAAAGTTCGGTTAAAACTTGTAGAGCAATAGGGGCTGTAAAAACACCCGCAGCACAACCACATGACTCTTTGGCATGTTGAGGATGGGGGGCAGAATCTGAACCAAACATTACTTTTGGATGGGCATTGAGAGCTACTTTACGCAATGCTTCTCTGTCTTCGGGGCGTTTGGCAATGGGTTTACAAAAGAGGTGTGGTTGTAACATTCCTCCTGCCACATCATCAAGGGTAATAAGAAGATGATGGAGTGTAATGGTCGCATAAAGGTTCTCAAACTTATCAAGAGCTTCTACACTCTCTTTGGTGGTGATGTGTTCCATAATAATTTTGAGTTTTGGAAAGTTGGTTGCCAACATCTCATAAATAGAGACAAACTCTGCTTCTCTGTCCATTACAAATCCATTGGTCTCGCCATGAATACACAACGGAATTTCAAGTTCACTCATTGCTTCTAGTGTTTCACGTAATGTTTCTACTTCAAATCCACTGACCCCTCCTTCAGAATTGGTGGTAATTCCTGCAGGGTAGAGTTTAATGGCGGTGAGTTCATCTTTGATACTTTCTAAAAATGCTTTGGTGTAGGTGGGTTTAAAAAAAAGGGTCATATAAGGGGTAAATGTATCGCTCCCACAAGCATGGATAATTCGCTCTTTATACGCCAATAGTTCTTCTTTGGTTGAGACAGGTGGAACCAAATTGGGCATAATAATCGCTCCAGAAAAACTATGACTGCTAAGCGGTGCTACCGTTTTAAGCATCGCTTCATCTCTTAGATGTAGGTGCATATCGAGAGGTTGATTAATGGTTATTGACATTATTATTCCTTTAAGAAGATATAT
>DYMW01000077.1 GCA_020721385.1 Sulfurovum sp.
CTTACCATTGGTAAACAGGCTCAAAAGAGTGAAGCGTAAAATTTAAATTAGGAGGGCAACCATAAAGGATTGCCCCTACAGATTATTACATCGTAGGGGTACCCCTTGTGGGTACCTTAATTTTAATACAAAGGAAACACAATGTTTTTTGAACCATTTACAGATTTGGTGCCAAGTTTTTTTGGTTAGCTTAATCAGGGACCTTTAACCTTAACCATCTTTTTACATATGGTAATTATTTTACCAATGTTTTGGATTTATAAACAGGAAAAAAAGAAGTTAAATAAATAGTATAAAGTGTAAAATTGGGCTTGACGTAGCCCCACTTTAATAAGTGTCGTCTAGTAACTAGATAGGGGAATTGTAACTAAAAGGAGTATACAATGAGATTAAATAAACTTTTAAGTATCATGGCAATCAGTGCATTAACAGCCAGTTTTTTGTTTGCTGGAACATCAACAATGAATTTTGCTGAAGTTTACGAAAAAGAGTGTCAAGGGTGTCATGGTCCTATTCACCAAGGTGGTGTGGGTTTCGACCTTAGACCTGAAGCACTCAAACAAAAAGAGACTAATGCATTGGCTGAAAAAATTATGAATGGTGTTGAAAATACAGCCATGCCAGCATGGTCTTCTTCATTCTCAAAAGATGATGCGGCAGGCATGATTGATTGGTTAATGAATTGGAAAAATACTGTTGAGTTAACCCTTGATTTTGATGAGGTGAAAAAAACTTGGAAAAAACTGGCAGATGTAGAGGCTCTTGCTAAAAAATATCCAACTCCAACCGAAGTTAAATCGGTTCTTGATATTACGTTTGCAACAGAGAGAGATGCATCGTTAGTCGATTTTATTGACTCTACTACAGGTAAAGTACTCTCTCGTCATAAAGCTGGATTTGCGGTGCATGTTACGGTAACCAATAAAAAGAATCCACGGTATGCCTATTCTATTTCTCGTTCAGGGCGGTTAACCATGTTTGATATTGGTGCTCCAGGGCAACCAGCCGTTGCTTCTGTTCAGGTTGGTCAAGAGTCAAGAGGGTTGGCAGTAAGTCCTGATGGTAAATATGTCATTGCAGGTAATTATAACCCTGGTGGTGCCGTACTTTGTGATGCCATGACACTAGAACCTCTTAAAGTTTATAATACCAGTCGTGTTATTGACCCTGATGGACAAATCACACCATCACGTGTTGCTTCATTGGCAGATACTCCTTATGGTCCCTACTTTGCCATGACACTTAAAGATGCAGGTCATGTGTATATTATTGATTACTCTAAACCAAACTTCCCGATTGTTGGAGATGTTCCAAATATTGGAAAGATTCTTCATGATGCATTCCTTAATGAAGATGAAGGTAAGGATTTTGGACGATATTATATGATTGCTTCACAAGGAAGTGATGTGATAGGTATTGTCGATTTCAAAGATAAAAATTTGGCGGCCAAAGTATATACAGGTGACAAATCAAAACCACACCCAGGACAAGGTTCATCATGGTACTCTAAAGGGCAAAAAAAACAACTTCATGCTACGGTTAGTATGAACATTGGTTCGGTTGTTATTTGGGATTCTAATTGGAAAGTGGTTAAAAAAGTAGAAACATCAGGTGGTGGTCTATTTGTTGGTACTGCTCATCATACACCATACATTTGGGCAGACTGTGTACTTGGTAAACCTGATAAGTACAATGAAGTACACCTAATTAATAAAGATACTTTAGAGACAGATAAAATCATTAAAGTTGGTACAACCAAAGGACAACTTATTGATGCTAAAACCAAAAAAGTACTTCAAGAATGGGATGCTACACAGCATGTTACTGTAGCCCAAAAAGAAGTGGATTCTACCGTAAGTCAAGAAAAGTTGGTACCACATACCGATGAGTTAGGTGAAGTGGTTAAAGAGCCAGTAGCTCCAAGACTGCTTCATGCTGAACCTGCCAATCATGGTGAGTGGACAATGATAAGTGAATGGACGACAGGTCGAATTGGTATTTACAATTCTAAAACAGGTGAGTTTATTAAATATATCGAAAACTGCACAACACCTACCTTTACCTATTCTGTTGAACACAGACAGACCATTCCAGGTGCGTAATTATTATACGTTTATACAAAAAATTCAAAGGAGAAAAAGATGAAAACCATTACATTAAGTCTAAGTGCCTTATTGGCACTTACAACCCTAAGCATAGCAGACAATAATTTAGCAACATCATTGCTCAATGATGTGAGCTTTAATGGAGAAATTCGTACACGATATGAAAATGCAGAACAAGTAGGAAATGCTACGGATACAGCCAGTGCCATCACCAATCGTTTTGCATTGGGTGCAAAAGGAAATATTGGAGGCATTGAGGGATTAAGTGCTTTTGGTCAAGTTATGGCAGTAAGCAATTTTGGATATGACCATTATGCACCCGAAAATGCTACTTATGATACCATTGCTGACCCAAGTAATGCGCGTATAACCCAATCCTATATCGATTATACCATCGGAAAAACGCTTTTACGTGCAGGTAATCAAATGGTTAATCTTGATGATGAACGTTTTATTGGGGCGGTAGGTTGGAGACAAATGCCACAAACTTTTTTAGGCTATACCGTAGTTGATAACTCGGTTGAGAACTTAACCCTTTTGGGGTCGTATGTTACCAAACGTTATGGAATTCTAGACAACCTTTCAGGCGGAACCAAAACGGTTTTACTCAATGCCAATTACAAAGCAACACCCGAACTTCAACTAACAGGATATGGCTATTTAATTGGTTCAAGCAGTGATACTTATGGAGTAATGGCTTCAGGTAAGTCAGGAACGGTGGATTACCTTGTAGAAGTTGCACAACAAAAAGATGCTTCCATAGAGTACAAAAATTTAGGAAAGCCAACGGTTGATGCCCTTTATTATCGTGCCAATTTAGGAACAACTTATAATGGTATGATTGCAGGAATCACCTATGAATCATTAGGAAAAGCCGATGGGAAATCAAAAGGCTTTACCACACCTTTGGCCACACTTCATAAATGGCAAGGGTTTTCAGATGCTTTCTTAGGCTATACAGCAGCAACAAATACCTATGGGCTTAATGATATGTATGCTCAATTGGGCTACACCCAAGCAGGTTTTGGTAAAGTTTTAGGTATTTATCATATCTTTAATGCACAAGAGAGTACCGCAGGTAAGTCTAAAGATGCAGGAAGTGAACTGGATTTACTCTATGCTTATCCTTTGGCCTCTGATCTTCAGATTTTGGGGAAAGCAGCTTTCTTTAAAGGTGAATCAAACTCTGTGATTGGTGCCGCAGCTAATGATATTAACAAATATTGGCTTCAACTTGATTATACGTTTTAAAAATCTATTTAATATTCTCTCTCTTTAAGAGAGGGAATTGGTGAAACCCATTTTTGAATTTTAAAAAAAACTCCTCCTTTAAATTTTGAACAAAAATATGGGTTTCACCAATTTTTATTTTTAAACGTTCTCCAAAACCCTTTCTAAAGTATATTTTAAATCTTCATCCAACTCTAATGATTTTAGCATCCATTTAATATATCCTGCATCACTACGGGCTATATCGTCTATGGCTTCGCCTTTGTACTTTCCGAATTTAAAGTTTTTGAGTATGACAGGGGTTTGCGTTAACGCTTCAAGTTTTGTCATAGGATGAATATTCACATATTGCTCTTTAACTTTGGCTACCAATTTGGAAAGCAGTAATTTCATCACCAATACATCACCAATGGCATCGTGGGCTTTAATGATAATGTTGTGTTTACTTGCCTCTTGTTGCTCATCTTTGTAGAGTCCTAAGGCGTACCGAAAATATTGTAAACGATGATAAGGAGCATCAGGAAAGAGATGTTTAGAACAGCGTAAGGTATCAATCAATTTCATTTTATTGACAAAACCCTCTTTTTGTAACATTCCCAAATCAAAATCAATATTGTGTGCAATCAAATAATTTTGTTCCTCATTTAAGACGACCAAGTCATTGTAAAATTTTGTCTTTATAAAACGCTCTTTACCCTCTATAATATCAGGGGTAATGTTATGTACTTCCATCGCTTCAATTTTAATGGCTACCTCAGAAGAGCAGAGTTCATCATAAACTTCTACTTTCCCTTTGGCATCGACCACCATTGCCCCTATTTGTATGATTCTATCTTCTTCTTGATTCCCTGTTGTTTCGGTATCAAACAATACATATTTAACCACTATGATTTCCTACTCTTTATATTTTTAATATAGCTATAAAATGACTTCAACTCTCGAACAAATCGCCCCTCTTTAGAAAAATATTTCAACTTTATCATGGTGACCATTGCTTTAAACTTCTCTTTTAAAATAGCCGTCTTTTTTAATGTATTTTGATAAATACTTAAAGCTTTAATCCAATAAAAACCAGCCATAATCTTTGCGTATGCCCATGCAAACCAAGCAAAACTCAAAAGCTTTTTCTGTCCTACTTTAAATAACCAAAATGTAAATCCAGCAATAGGAATTTTTGCAACATAAAGTAATGCTCCCAAAAGTACTTTACCCTGTACAAAGAAAAGACCTGCTATCAAACCCGCACCTTCTACTCCCAAAAGAAATAAAGTAAAAAAAATCAAAAGGATATAACGATTCGATTTAATAATAGCAAGTTCTAATTTGTGTAGTATCCGAAAAGACTCTATCTTTAAATAAATGGGTTTGGCTAAACCTTCCCAAATAATCTCTTCAAAAATAATAAATGTAAAAACAAGTATAAATTGAAGAACAATAAGTAATTTATTCCAAATAAAGTTTAAAAAATTCACGACAGTTATCCTCTTAAATGATTAAGAAAAATTATAGCAAAAAAAGATGATTTTTAGGGAATTTGAAAAGAAAAAGGGGAACGAATATCCCCTTTGTAGAGTACGAAAAGTGAAGAAATTACTTTCTTCTAAGCTCTTTAATTCTTGCTTTTTTACCTTTAAGCTCTCTAAGATAAAACAATTTAGTACGTCTAACTCTACCACGTCTTAACACTTCAATACTTTCAA
Source organism: Sulfurovum sp. (assembly GCA_020721385.1). Lineage (GTDB taxonomy): Bacteria > Campylobacterota > Campylobacteria > Campylobacterales > Sulfurovaceae > UBA1140. The sequence continues at coordinate 5,036 of DYMW01000077.1, forward strand.
TACTTTCAGAATAAAGAGGGAAAATTCTTTCAACACCCACAGAGTTAGCACCAATTCTTCTAACCATCATGGTTCGACCTGTACCTGTACCTCTAAGAGCGATACAGATACCTTCAAAGTTCTGTACTCTTGTTTTTTCACCCTCTTTAATTCTAACAGCGACTCTTAATGTGTCACCTGCTCTAAATTGAGGAACACTTTTGTTCTCTAATTGTGCTTGTTCAAAACTCTCAATATATTTATTTCTCATCGTTTTACCTTTATTTTTCGTCACTCTATTAGAGCTGTTTATGCATATCTGGTCTAAAGTACTTTGTTTTACACTTCGCCATCGCATTTTTTAAGTCCAAGATTCTACCGTGATTTCCCTTTAATAACTCTGATGGAACGGCAATTTCATTATAAATTTTTGGTTTACTAAAGGAAGGTGATTCTAAAGTTAAATCTTCAAAACTTTCAATCGCCAAAGAGTCACTGTTTCCAAGTACCCCATCCACATTTCTAGCAATGGCATCACACATTACCATTGATGCCAATTCGCCACCTGTTAATATAAAATCACCTATAGAGAACAACTCATCAGCATCACTTTCTATAAAACGTTCATCCATTCCCTCATAACGCCCTGATACAAAAACAATATGTTTTTTCTTTGCCAAACGTTTCGCATCATTTTGTTTAAAAGGTTTACCAACAGGTGTTGCAATAACCACATACGCCTCTGATGATACAGCTTTGATTGCCTTAATTGTATCAAAAAGAGGTTGAGGTGTCATTAGCATCCCTGCCCCTCCTCCGATCATCGGTTCATCTACTTTATGATGTTTATTGGCAGTGTAATCACGGGGATTAAAATAGTCAACCTCAATCAAATGAGCCGATGTAGCACGAAAAAGAATGGAATCAGAAAAGTACCCCTCAATAATTTGAGGAAAAAGAGTTACAAAAGAAAATTTCATCAACACTTCTGCTTAACTAGCAGAAAGAAGTTCTTTACTATCTATGGTATTAATAATCTTCGCATCAATATCACAATTTAGTACATATCGGCTGATATTTGGTACCAAAAATGTTTTAGCATATCCCTCTTTAACCAATTTCTCATTAGTTTGAATAAAGAGATAATTTGTATCAGCAAAACGCTGAATCTCTGTTACTTTACCTAAAACTTCACCCTTTTCAACCACCAAACACTCTTCTAAATCAAACCAAAAGTATTCACCTTTTTTAAGGATACATCTCTTTTTTGTCTCCTCTAAAGAGGCATAAAGTTTTGTATTGATTAATCTTTTTGCAGCATCAATTCCATCATAACCCTTAAATGCAATTAACTCTCGATTAAGATTAATACGGCTAATTTCAAGAGGTCCATTAGAACTCTCAAAAATTTCACCTACTTTAAATTGTTCTGGAAAGTCTGTATGTAAGTGGAGTTTCAAATCTCCTTGAAGAGCAACTGTTTTACCAACTTGTGCTATAAAAAAACGTTTAGAGTTGTTCATTTATTTTTTGGCTTCTACATTAACACGGTAATTACATCCACCTTTGGCTTTACAACCAGAGATGACTGTTTTAATAGAGTTAATCATTCGCCCCTCTTTACCAATAAGCTTACCAACATCATCGCTGTTTGCAATAATAGTAATCTCATCATAATTCTCCTCTAAATTTTTAACCGAAACGGCTATATCTTCAGGGTGATTTACTAAAAGCTTGGCATATTCAGCAACGAAATTAGCAACCATAAAACTATTTACCTGTAATCTTTTTAACCCTGTCACTCATTTGAGCACCAACAGAAGTCCAATAATTTAATCTTTCCATATCAACTGTCATGTTGTTTTCTTTAATCATTGGGTTATAGTGTCCAATTGATTCAATCCAACCACCATCTCTTCTTTTTCTACTGTCTGTTACTACGATTCTATAAAAAGGTTTCTTTTTTCTACCCATTCTTGTAAGTCTAATTGCTGTCATGTTTGTCCTTAATTTTAATACTTTTTTATTTCAGCTTGGATAACTAGTCCAAAAACGCAATAACCTGCGTGAGCCGTCTGCTGAAGACAACTACCCATAAGTACTGACAACTACTCTTAATGAGAAAACACTCATCAACACTTGAAATCGAATTTTACCATAGAGTTGATTATTTTTAGCATAAATAATATTAAAAGTTTTAATGGAAATTATGCCTTGAAGAAAAAAGTACCATCTCATGCCAAACGAGCAATTTA
>DYMW01000006.1:0-27860 GCA_020721385.1 Sulfurovum sp.
TATTACCATTGGAACTAAAGAACAAAATGATAGACTCTTTGAAGTTTTAAAGAAGGTGCTAACATGAGTAAATTTGGAGATTTAAAAGAGAAAAGTATCAAAGAGTTAGAGGATATTGCCAAGCAGGTACGTCAAAAAATTTTAGATACCGTGAGTAAAAATGGGGGGCATTTAAGTTCTACATTGGGTGCAACCGATGTTATTGTAGCAATGCACGCCGTATTTGATGCTAAAAAAAATCCATTTATTTTTGATGTTTCTCATCAAGCGTATGCCCATAAATTGGTAACCGATAGATGGAATACATTTGATACATTGCGTCAATTTGGCGGACTTAGTGGATACACCAAACCCAAAGAGTCAGAAAATGACTATTATATGGCAGGACACAGTTCAACTTCTATCTCTTTGGCTGTGGGTGCGGCTAAAGCTATTAATCTAAAGGGTGAAGAGAATGAGCGTATTCCTGTTGCGATGATTGGTGATGGAAGCATGAGTGCGGGTATGGTTTATGAGGCAATGAATGAGTTGGGTGATCGTAAATACCCAGCCATTATTATTTTGAATGACAATGAGATGAGTATCGCTTCACCTATTGGGGCATTGAGTCGTATTTTATCGCAATCAATGGCATCCCCTTTTTATCAGAAGTTTAAAGCCAAAACAAAAGAGATGTTAGAGAGTCTTCCTCAAGGGGCTACCTATTTGGCAAAAAGATTTGAAGAATCATTTCATCTGATTACCCCTGGTATTTTATTTGAAGAGTTGGGGTTAGAGTATATTGGACCTATTGATGGACATAATATTGCCTCACTGAAAGAGACGTTCATTCTTGCCAAAAAGATGAAACGACCTGTCATTATTCATGTTCAAACCACCAAAGGTAAAGGGTATGAATTAGCAGAAGGTGTGGGTAAAGAACATTGGCATGGGGTTGGGGCGTTTGATGTAACTACAGGAAAATCTGAAAAAAAATCTGCTCTCAAAGCTTCAACAACAATTTTTTCAGAGATGATGGTTGAGTTGGCAGATAAAGATGAAAAAGTGGTTGGTGTTACAGCAGCCATGCCAAGTGGAACAGGAATGAGTGCCGTAATGGAAAAATACCCAAAACGTTTTTGGGATGTTGCCATTGCTGAACAACATGCAGTTACCTCCATGGGATCTTTGGCAAAAGAGGGTTTTAAACCTTTCTGTGCTTTATATTCGACTTTTTTACAGCGAGGGTATGACCAAGTCATTCATGATATTTGTTTGATGAATTTGGGAGTAGCCTTTGCGATAGACAGAGCAGGAATTGTGGGTGAAGATGGTGAGACACATCAAGGAGTTTTTGACATTTCATATTTAAGAGCCATTCCAAACATGACCATTTTTGCACCTTCAAGTGATACAACCATGAAGTTAGCCATGGAGTTTGCCAAAGATTTCCCAACTCCATGTGCCTTTAGATATCCAAGAGGAGCATTTTTTTCACAGGATGCTGATGCAACTCCTTATGAATTGGGGAAATCACATACGATTCAAGAGGGTTCAGATGTTTTGTTGATTGGCTATGGTAATGGTGTAGGTCGTGCAATACAGACAGATCAACTGCTTGATATCGAACCTACGATTTTAGATTTACGCTTTGTAAAGCCTTTGGATAGAGAGCGATTGATTGCGTTGTCTAAAACCCATAAAAAATGGTTTGTTTTTAGTGATAGTGCTAAAATAGGTGGGGTTGGTTCGGCAATCTTAGAGTGTTTGAGTGAAGAGAAGATTCAAGATGTTCAGGTAAAAACGTTTGAGTATGAAGATAAATTTATTACACATGGAAATACAAAATTGGTAGAAGAGTCTTTAAATATTTTACCTGAGCAGTTGGCAAAAAGAATAAATAAAGCTTTAGTGAGATGAATTGATGATGGGCTTTGCTCAGTATCAAGAAGAAGATATTTTAAATAAAAAAGGAAATACAAAATGGCAAAAGAGTATATTTTTACCAGTGAATCGGTTACAGAGGGTCATCCTGATAAAATGGCTGATCAAATTAGTGATGCGATTTTAGATTATATTATAGAGCGAGACCCTACTGCTAGAGTAGCGTGTGAAACACTATTGAGTAATGGATTTTGTGTGATTGCTGGTGAGTTAAAAACACACACCTATGCACCAATGCAAGAGATAGCCAGAGAAGTGGTACGAGAGATTGGATACACCAATGCTGCGTTTGGTTTTGATTACCGAAGTGCAGGAGTGCTCAATGGTGTAGGTGAACAAAGCCCTGATATTAATCAAGGTGTTGACCAAGCATCAGGAGAGATTGGTGCAGGTGACCAAGGATTAATGTTTGGGTATGCGTGTAGAGAGACACCAGAATTGATGCCTTTACCTATTTTATTGGCACATAAAATTACGGCTAAATTGGCAGAAGTAAGAAAAAATGGAACTGTTCCTTTTTTAAGACCTGATGGAAAAGCACAAGTGAGTGTTAAATATGTTGGTGATAAACCAGTAGCAATTCATACCATTGTCGTCTCAATCCAACACGATGATGATGTAAGCCATGCAGTGCTTTGTGAAGCAGTAATGACAGAGGTGATTAAAGAGGTCATACCTGCTGAATTGTTGAGTGATGATATTATTTATCATATCAATCCAACAGGTCGTTTTGTGATTGGTGGTCCTCAAGGAGATGCAGGATTAACAGGTCGTAAAATTATTGTTGATACGTATGGAGGTTCTTGTCCTCATGGTGGTGGTGCATTTTCGGGTAAAGATCCGACCAAAGTAGACCGTTCAGCAGCGTATGCAGCCCGTTATGTTGCAAAAAACTTGGTGGCAGCTGGTGTGGCTGATAGGGTAACCATTCAAGTGGCGTATGCCATTGGGGTGGTTCAACCTGTCTCTATTATGATTGATACTCATGGCACAAGTAAGATTGATGAGACAAAAATAGAGGCATGTGTAAGAGAGCTTTTTGATCTTTCACCTGCTGGAATTATTAAAGAATTGGATCTCTTAAGACCAATATATCGAAAAACAGCAGCCTATGGACACTTTGGTCGTGAAGATGAAGGGTTTACATGGGAGATGACCAATCGTGTTGATGAGATAAAAAGCTACCTATCGATACAATAATAAAAATTAATGTTGAACATTAAAGGGTTATTTAAACTACTTTTGCTATAGTTTGATAATTCAAAATAAGGAATAGAAATGGCAGTAAAAATTACAGATATTTGTATCAACTGTGCGGCTTGTATTGACGAATGTCCAACAGAAGCAATCGTAGACGAGGATGATAACCCAACGGGAGAAGAAATTTACTACGTATACGAAGACAAATGTGTTGAGTGTGTAGATCACTTTGATTCTCCAGCATGTGCTGAAGCCTGTCCAACAGAAGGTTGTATTGTATGGGATGAACCAAAAGAAGGTTTTACTTTACATGCAGACAGAGGTGAAGCAGGTTCTCCTGTAGTTGAAGACTAATTGTCTTCCTGTTACAAACCATAGCTATTTTTAGCAAGGGTTTGTAACTTTTTTTTCTCTTTATTCCTTTCTTTAAAACAAATCTCATTTTTAATATTTTTTTGATATAATTCCAGCTCAAAATACTTTAGTAGTGGTTGAAACTTATTAGAACCACTAGCTTACGGAGCAAAATCGTGGAACAAACACTATCTATTATTAAACCAGATGCAGTCGCTAAAAATGTTGTAGGACAAATTCTTGCAAGATTTGAAACAGCAGGACTTAGAATTGCAACAACTAAAAAGATTCAATTAAGTCAAGCAGATGCAGAAGCATTTTATGCGATTCACGCAGAAAGACCTTTTTTTAAAGATCTTGTGGAGTTTATGATTTCTGGTCCAGTGGTTGTTACTGTACTTGAAGGTGAAAATGCAATGCAAACCAACAGAGATTTAATGGGTGCAACCAATCCTAAAGAAGCAGCAGCTGGTACCATTAGAGCTGATTTTGCAGAGAGTATTGATGCCAATGCGGTTCATGGTAGCGATTCAGTAGAGAATGCTGTTAATGAGATTAACTTTTTCTTTGCACAAAGAGAGATCGTATAAGGTTCCAAAACTGTGAAAATAGTTTTTGATAAAATAGGATCAACCAAGAAACCTTTTCATTGGAATACTTCGGGTATCTCATTGGAGGGAACTTTGGTAAAAAGAGGTTATCATCGTGTTCGATTAGAGGGAAATCTTGAAGGGGAAGTTGAACTAACCTGTGACAGATGTGGAGAAGGGTATTACTATGATATGACCGCTCCCCTTCATTTAACTTTAAGTGATGAAGTTATTGAGACTGAAGATGATTTAGATATAATCGAATTCATTGATGGGGTGATTGATTTTGAATTTATTGTTCAAAGTGAAATTGCGTCTGTTCAAAACTCATTTCATTATTGTGAAAAATGTGAAAAGAGTGATGAAACACTAGAGTTTGAAGTTTAAAATAATAATAAAATACAAAGGAAAATATTATGGCAGTACCTAAGAGAAGAGTCAGTAAGACTAGATCAGCAAAAAGAAGAACGCATTATAAAGTAACATTACCAAGACCTGTAAAAGATGTCGATGGTACATGGAGAATGCCTCACCATATGAACATGACAACTGGTGAATACAACACAACAAAAGCGTAGTAAGTAGTTCTTATGATTAGAATTGCTATTGATGCAATGGGCGGGGACTTTGGTCCTGAGCCTATTATAGAAGGTGTAATTCAAGCACTTGACGAAAAAAAATTTCTCCCTATACTTGTAGGTGATAGAGAACAGATTATTTCATTCCTTCCCCAATACTATCTTGACAAAGTTGAAATTGTAGAATCTAGTGATGTTATTGCTATGAGTGACCAAGCAACACATGCCTTGAAAAGAAAAGAGTCCTCTATTTATAAAGCGGTTGAATTGGTACGTGATAATCTAGCAGATGGTGTGGTTTCAGCAGGACACAGTGGGGCTACTATGACTTTGGCAACACTTCGTATAGGACGTTTGCCTCATATTTCAAAACCTGCTTTGGCAACGATTATGCCAAACAAATCATTGACGGCTAAAACATTGTTTTTAGATGTGGGTGCGGTAACCGATTGTACTGCTAAAAATCTCTATGAATTTGCCATTATGGGTGAAGTTTATGCTCAAAAACTTTTAGGTTTACGTAATCCTTCGGTGGGACTTTTATCTAATGGAGAAGAGGACAGCAAAGGAAATGCATTGACCAAAGAGGCATTTAAATTGATGAAAGATGTTCCTGGATTTAAAGGAAATGTTGAGGGTTCAGATATTTTTAATGGTTCTGTTGATGTGGTTGTTTGTGATGGCTATACAGGTAATATTGTTCTTAAAGCCAGTGAAGGGGTTGTCTCCACTGTTTTCGATTTAATGAAAACACATATTCGTAAATCGATTCCTGCTAAGATAGGAGCATTTATGATGAAGAAAAAAGTGTTTACAAAACTCAAAGAAAAAGTAGATTACGCAGAATATGGTGGTGCACCTTTACTTGGCGTTAAAGGTTGTGCTATTATATCGCATGGTAAAAGTAACGCAAAAGCAATTAAAAATGCCATTTTTCAAGCCATGGCTTATCATGATTTGGGTGTTAATAAAGCTATTGAAGAGTCACTGACTAAAAATAACGCATAAGGTAAATAATGTACGCAAAATTTCATTCTATTGGAGCTTATGTTCCTTCTAAAGTATTAAGTAATGCCGATCTCGAAAAGATGGTCGACACCACAGATGAGTGGATTATAAAACGTACAGGAATAAAAGAGAGACATATAGCACAAAGCGATGAAGTGACCAGTGATATGGCTGTAAAGGCTTCTATATTAGCGATTCAAAGAGCTGGACTAGATGTTTCTGATATTGATTTGGTTGTGTGTGCAACTGTTACTCCTGATTACTTTAATATGCCTGCTACAGCATGTATTATTTCAGATAAAATTGGTATTAAAAATGTTCAAGCATTTGATATTTCAGCTGCTTGTAGTGGTTTTATTTATGCACTTTCTGTTGCCAAAGCGTTTGTTGAATCAGGAATGAAAAAACACGTATTAATTATTGGAGCTGAAAAGTTTAGTTCGATTGTTGACTATACCGATAGAACTATTTGTATTTTATTTGGTGATGGTGCTGGTGCCGCGGTCATTTCGGCAACAGAAGATAAAAATGAAGCATTGATTGATATTCACGCTTCTGCAGATGGTTCTTATTCGGATTTTTTGGTCACTCCTGCACCAGGTGCTGTTCATCCTGCTTCACAAGAAGTATTGGATAAAGGGTTAAATTTTGTTCAGATGAAAGGGAATGAGACCTTTAAATTGGCGGTTAAAACATTAACCAAAGATGTTAAAGATATTTTGGCAAAAAACAACATTGAGTCAAAAGATATTCCCCATTTTATTCCTCATCAAGCCAATTATAGAATTATAAAAGCGGTTGGAGATGCCCTTAAAATGACTAAAGAACAGGTGGTATTAACCGTTGGTAAGTATGGGAATACTTCAGCAGCTTCTATTCCGATGGCGATTAATGATATTTATGAGTCTGGTCGTCTTAAAAAAGGTGATTTGATGTTGCTTGATACCTTTGGTGGTGGATTAACATGGGCGAGTGCGTTACTCCCTTTTGCTGGTGAAACCATAGAGTAAAAAGAGGCGATGATGCCTTCTTTTTACCCCTCTTTTTTTTCTTATTATTAACCCATTATTAACCCCAATAGAGTAGAATTATAATAATTATCAACACGTTTATAAAATTGAGGAGTTTTGATTGAATTTAATCGTCGAAAATATTAAAAATGAAATCGCCAAAGTGATGGTGGGTCAAGAAAAAATGATAGAAGGTTTGTTAACAGGGTTATTGACTCAAGGGCATATTCTACTCGAAGGTGTCCCTGGTTTAGCGAAAACGACAGCGGTTAATGCGTTGGCTGGTTCGTTAGGATTGAATTTTAAACGGGTACAGTTTACACCCGATTTGCTACCAAGCGATATTATTGGTACAGAGATTTATGACCCTTCTACCAACAGTTTTAAAATTAAACATGGACCTGTTTTTACCAATTTACTTTTAGCTGATGAGATTAATAGAGCACCTGCAAAAGTACAATCAGCCCTACTTGAAGTCATGCAAGAGCGACAAGTGACCATTGGAGATGAGAGTTTTAAAATTGCTTTACCTTTTTTGGTTATGGCAACACAAAATCCTGTAGAACAAGAGGGTGCTTATGAGTTACCTGAAGCCCAACTTGATAGATTTCTGATGAAAATCGTGGTGGGTTACAATACCCGAGCCGAAGAGTTGGAGATTGCTAGACGGGTAGCCAATAATGGTTTTGAGAAGATTCAACAAGTAGCCACCATTGCTGATTTGGAGATCATTCGCAAAGAGGCAATGGCGGTACATATTGATGAAGAGGTAGAAAAGTATATTGTTGAATTGGTTTTTGCAACCAGAGAGCCTGAAAAGTATGGATTAGAAGAGATTGCATCTTATATTGAGTATGGTGCAAGTCCAAGGGCGAGTATTGATATGTACAAAGCGGCACGTGCCATTGCTTACTTGAAAGGTCGTGATTATGTCTCACCCATAGAAGTAGCTTATATTGCCAAAGAGGTATTGCGTCATCGTATCGTTCTTTCTTATGAAGCCCAAGCTGAGGGAATTACTCAAGATACGATTATTGATAAAGTTTTAGCAAGTGTACCAATTCCCTAATGAACCAAAATAAAAAAATAAAAAAAATTTTACTTAAAGCACGAAAACAAGTCTTTGGTGAAATGCTTGGAAACAATGCTTCCCTTTTTCAAGGTGAAGGGTTTGAGTTTACCGAACTTCGTGAGTATGTGTATGGGGATGATGTTCGTAAAATTGATTGGAAAACCACCGCCAAATTGGGTAAACCCTTTGTAAAAATTTACCGTGAAGAGCGAGAGTTAAATGTTGTTACAGCAGTGATGATGGGTGGTTCTTGTTATTTTGGAACGGTGAAACAAAAATCAGAAATTATGAGTGAACTGGTCGCTCTAATTGGTTTTTCGGCTGTTAAAAACTCTGACCTTTTCTCCAACATTATCTTTGCTGACAAACTCTACACCATGAACAAACCGCATAAAAAGTTTTTTGCCATTCAAGAGGCAGTCACACAACTGGAAAATTTTGAGATGTTGGGTAAAAAGAGTGATTACAAACTCTTTACCGATACACTCTACAAACGGATTAAACGTAAATCTTTACTCTTTATTATCTCCGATTTTGTGGGTGAAGTTGATTTGGGATTGCTCAGTAAAAAACATGATCTGGTTGCTCTGATTGTTCGTGATAGGTTTGAAGAGAAACCTTTAGAACTTGGTTACTTAAGGGTGTTGGACATGGAGAGTAAAAACAGTTTTGAAGGCAATATTGGTAAAAGTGAACTAAAAGCGTATCAACAAGCATTACATCTTAATGATGAAAAACTGTTGGCTCATTTTAAGAAAAATGCCGTGCGATACACCAAAGTTTATACCAATGATGAACCCTATTTAAAGTTGGCTGGATTGTTGGGGGGAGGCAGATAATGACCGAAGAACTAAAAGACATAAAACCCTTATTAGAGATACCAGATTATAGCTATTATCTCTTTGTGGGATTGGTGAGTGTTGTCGTGGTAATGGTGCTTTTGTTGTTGTTTTTTTTAGGAAAACGACTTTGGTTAAATCGAAAAGTGAACATGAAGAAAGTCTATTTTGCACGTTTAAAATCGGTGGATTGGGCAGATACCAAACAGACAGCGTATCTGGTTACTTATTTAGGGCGAGTGTTGTCAGCAGAGTTACCACGGGCAAAAGAGATTTATGGACAGTTGGTTAGGATGTTGGAGCCGTATAAATATAAAAAAGAGGTTCCCATGATAGATGATGAGACCTTAAAACAGTATAATCTTTTGGTGCATGTTATTGATGAATCATTTTAGTTTTGAATACCCATGGTTGTTGGGACTGGTTTTTATTTTTCTTTTCTGTGCAAAGTTTTGCAAGATAAAAGGTCGGAGTATCTATTTTCCTCATTTGGATTCACTCTTTTTGGGTGCAACCAAACACAGCTATTTGCCTATGTTACTTAAATGGTTGGGGATTGTTTTGGCGTTAGTTGCATTGGCATCACCCATTTTGACCACCGAATACAGCAACTCTAAAAAAGAGGGGCGTGATATTGTTCTAATTATTGATACTTCGGATTCAATGCGACAGCAAGGGTTTGATGTGAACAATCCACTGAAAAACAAGTTTGAGGTGGTTCAAGAGGTGGCAAGTGATTTTGTGGCAAAACGTAAAAACGACCGAATAGGGTTGGTAACTTTTGCCGATATTGCATTTGTCTCTTCACCTTTAACGTTTGAGAGCAAATTTTTGCAACAGATTATACAGATGCAACGTTTGGGTATTGCAGGAAAACGAACAGCGATTAATGATGCATTGGTTCAATCCTACTCGATGTTAGAGAACTCTAAAGCCAAATCAAAAATAGCCATTTTACTTACCGATGGAGTTGACAACATGAGTCAAGTCACCGTAGAAGATATCAAAAGTTTGATAGAAAAAAGTGTCGTAAAACTCTACACCATCGGCATAGGTTCTACACGAGATTATGATGCGAAGTATCTGACCCAAATTGCCAAAGCAGGAAATGGCGAAGCCTATGGAGCAAGAAACAGTGCAATGCTTAGTCAAATTTATGAAAAAATAGACCAACTCGAAGCGACTGAAATAGATGATAAAAAGGTGGTAAAACATACGTATCTGTTTGTTTATCCTCTTTTTTTATCGGTACTTTTGTTGTTGTTGTTTGTCTATTTTAGAACCATGAAAGGAGTCTGATATGACGTTTGTATATCCTCAACTTTTTTGGGCAATGGCTATTCCCTTGATTGCTTTTACTTTTTTTATTTTGACCCATCAAGATACCTTTTTACAAGTCTTTGATAAAAAAGTACTCGCACGGCTAACAGCAGGTGATGATTCTTTACCGTTGGTAATGCGTAATCTGCTGATGATAATCGCCATTTTATTGATGATGGTGGCATTGGCACGACCCGTGATTGATAATGGTGAACGGGTGGTTCAACTCGAAGGGCTTTCAGCAGTGGTGGCACTTGATATTTCGGGTTCCATGCGTGCTAAAGATATTTACCCTAACCGTTTGGAGTTTGCTAAAACAAAAATAGTATCGTTGTTAGAAGAGATGCAAAGTGATGAACTCTCGTTGATTGCGTTTGCTCACTCATCATTTATTTTAGCACCTTTTTCATCGGACAAAGCAACATTACAACAGATAATAGAAGGGGTGAATGATGAATATATTAACATGAGTTCAACCGATTTTACTGCTTTGGGAAATTTTACGGTGGAGTTGTTGGCTAAAAAAGAGCCTAAAATTTTGATTGTTTTTTCAGATGGTGGTGACAAAGAGGATATTGCCAAATTTGCTAAAATTATCAAAGATGAAAAGATAGCCTTGTATGTCGTTTTGCTAGGAAGCAAAGAGGGTGCACCTGTGATTGGTGTGGATGGAAAACCGATGAATCAAAATGGAAAAATTGCCATTACCCAACGAAACGATGCTTTGGGTGAAGTGGCATTGAACAATAATGGAGCATTTATTGTTGCCAATACGGGAACTACAGGGATTAAAGAGTTGGTTGCAACAATTAAATCTCATCATCAAAACAAAGAGCAGGGGGAAGTAAAGATTCATGATACGGAGGAGTTGTTTTATTATCCTCTTGGTTTTGGGTTGTTTTTGTTGTTGCTCTCTTTTATCTCTTTACCACGATTCAAAGAGATTTTTGATAAACAAGGAATAAAATGAAAATATTACTATACCTACTTTTAACTCCACTACTCTTTGCTGATGTTTTTAATTTTCAAACGATTGAAAAAGCGAATGAGGCATACAATATGGGCGAGTTTGAAAAGAGTGCGAAGTTGTTTGGCGATTTGAAAAAAGGTGAACCTGTCGTTGCGTACGATAAAGCCAATGCTGAGTATAAAGCAGGGAAATATGATGAGGCATTGAAGAGTTATGAGAAAGCCAAAGGTGTGGATGAAGCGACTTTGCAACACAATATAGGCAATACATATTTTAAAAAGAATGCCTTAGATAAGGCAATTGAGAGTTATGAAAAAGCATTGAAAATTCGTGAGGATGTCGATACGCGATACAATTTAGAGTTGGCTAAAAAGAAAAAAGAAGAGCAGAAAAAGCAAGAAGATAAGAAAAAACAAGAAGAGCAGAAAAAAAATCAAGATAAAAAGAACGACGATAAAAATAAGCAAAATAAAGATGAGAAGCAAAAAGAGCAACAAAAACAAGACCAAAAACAGAAAGATGAAAAGCAAAAGAAGCAAAATGAACAGAATAATGCTCAAGAGAAAAAAGAGGAAGCCCAAAAAAAATCTGATGAACAAAACGCCAAAGAGGCTCAACAAAAAGAGGAAGAGGCAGAAAAGAAAATGACACCTGAAGATAAGATGCGAAAAAAAGAGTTGAGCCATTTGATGAAACAGTTGAGTCAAAAGAAGATGCCAACCATGATGTATCAGACAAATAAAGAGAAAGGAGAAAGAGATGATAAGAACCCTTGGTAGTAGAATACGTAAACTCTTTTTTATAGTATTAATAATAGGGCAATGGAGTTTGCTTCAGGCAGGTAGTGTAACTGCAACGGTGGATGAGAGCGAGATTGTGGAAGGAAATTCGGTATTGTTAACCCTTACCGTAGTCGGGGAACAGAGTGATAAATTGCCTGATATATCAGAAATTAATGGCATACCAGTGGAGAGTTCGAGTCGTAATTTTGGTTCCAGTTTTATGTCGATTAATGGTCAAAACAAGATGGAACATACACAGAGTTTGACGTTGGAGTTTAAGCCTGATGGTAATATGACGATTCCTTCATTTCAAGTTAAAGTTGATGGAAAGATAGAAGCAACAGAACCTATAAACTTAACATTGGTGAAGGCAAAGGTAGGGTTACCCAATAGTGATGAAAAATTTTCATTGGATATTAAACTCAATAAATCCAAAGCTTATTTGGGTGAGCCAATTATCGCAACGGTTTTGTTTAAACAGAGACGTAATATTGATGTGATGGACATACAGTATGAGCAACCTGCATTTAAAGATTTTTTTTCTAAAGTGATTGGTCAACAGAAAAATTATAATAAGGGGGAGTATGCTTTTTTGGAGTTGCAGTATTTGCTGATTCCGAAACATGATGGAAATTTAACCTTAGAACCTGCTCGTGCCAAAGTGGCTGAACGTGTACGTCAAAAACAATTTGGGGGATGGTTTTCCGATGTGCCACAATGGAGTAATCTTACCTCGCCTTCACTCATTTTAGAAGTGATAAAACCCTCTAAAGCTCATGATGTTGTGGGTAACTTTAAACTCAATGAACATATTGATAGCCAAAAAGTTGAGGTGAATAAGCCTGTTAATTTACAAATAGAGATAACAGGAGAAGGGAGTTTAGATGACTTTGAAGGCTTGAAGTTTGAATTAGATGGGGTGACCATTTACAGCGATGATGCCAAAGTAGAGAGCAAATTGGTAGGAGAGAAGGTTGAGAGTCATTATGTAAAAAGTTTTGTCTTTATTGCTGACCATGATTTTACCATTCCTTCTAAAACGATTCGTGTCTATGATTATAGAACGGATGAGGTCAAATTATTAACAACCAAAAGTTATGACATTAAGGTTAATGGAGCAAAACAAGCCATGGTTCAACCCATGGTGTATACTAAAAATAGTAGAGAAAATAACACAACAAACAATACAATTTCTTCAACTACTTTGGTGAATACATTACCAAGTATTGTTGCACTTTTTTTAGCGTTTGTATTGGGCGTTGTGGTGACTTTGTTATTAAAATATCTACCTACCTTGGTATTGTCAAAATGGCGTATGAAAAAATTTGGGTTCAATTATGATGAAGCGTTACAGGTACTTTACCCTAAAATGTCACAAAGTCCTGATGTAGAAGCGATGGTGCGTCAACTCTATGCGATAAAACAGGGTGATAAATCAATTCAGATTGATAAAAAGGTGTTGAAAGCGATGCTGAAGCACTATCAATAGGTGGTGTTTATAATTGCCAATGGATAACTGTTTTATGATGGTGCAGTAAATACTCATTGGTTCTCGAAAATACCTTAGAGCCAAAAAATCCACGATAAGCAGAAAGAGGAGAAGGATGAGGGGTTTTGATGATGCAGTGTTGTGTCTCATCTATCATTTTCTCTTTTTTTTGTGCGTAATTTCCCCATAAAATAAAGACAACATTTTTGCACTCTTTATTGATAATTTTTATGATGTTATCGGTTAATGCTTCCCAGCCTTTTCCTTGATGGGCATTGGTTTTTCCTGCTTCTACGGTTAGCACAGCATTAATGAGTAGTACACCTTGTTTTGCCCATGCTTCTAAATTGCCATTATGATGGTTGTTGATGTTTAAATCTTCTAAAAGCTCTTTGTTAATGTTCATAAGTGATTTGGGTAAAGGGTTGACATGGGCTAAAACTGAAAAAGCCAAACCATGAGCATGACCAATGGTAGGGTAGGGGTCTTGACCTAAAATGACCACTTTTACATTTTCTAGAGGCGTTAAATTTAAAGCATTAAACCATAACGCTTTTGGGGGAAGAATGGTTGTTCCATTTTTCTCTTCTTGTTCTAAAAAAGTGCTAAGTTGTTGCATATAGGGTTTAGAAAATTCATTGTGTAGATGTGTTTTCCATGAAGAAGCAAGAGGAATTTTAGAGAATATCATGCAACTTATTCGCCTCTATCATCCATTGGTGTAGTTCATCCCATGCTTCATCTTCTATCATCTTTTGACACAGTGCGAGTTCGGTAGTAAATGCGTTAAGAGAGTCCAAAAGATTGGTTTTATTTTGTCTAAAAATATCTTCCCACATATGGGGTGAAGATTTGGCAATACGGCTCATGCTTCTAAATCCACCACCTGCTAAGGCAATAATGCTTTTTGGGTCTTCTTGTTTCATGACTGTATTGGCTAATGCAAAGCTAACAGTATGGGGCATGTGTGAGATAAACGCTGCGTGTCGGTCATGTTCATTGGCTTCCATAAAAACAATTTTGGCATCAATGTCTTTAAAGATACCAATGGCAACCCCCTTTTGTAAATCACCACTCTTTTCAACATCACAAACAACCATCGTTTTTTCGGTATACAATTCTTCAATAGCAGCTGTAGGCCCAAACTTTTCAGTTCCTGTCATGGGGTGGGCGGTGACAAAATTGGTACGAATTTGAAGAGGAATAGAGTTGGAAATTTTCTCTTTACTGCTTCCAAAATCAATAATGGTACAGGTGGGTGCAACATCGGTTAAAGTTTGAGCAGTGGCAATAATGGCATCGACAGGAATGGTTAAAATAATCACATCACAATTTTTAATTTCATTAAAGTCGTGAACAATGTTATCGACCAATTTTAAACGAAGAGCATCACTAATATGGGTTGGATTGTGGTCATAACCTATTATGGTATATTTCTCTGGTAGTTTTTTGAGGGCCAAACCTAAGGAACCACCCATTAGACCAAGACCGATAATTCCAATATTCATGAAAATCTCTTTAATGTTTTTGGTGGATTATACCACTTTTTTAGTGAAAAAAAGATACACTAATGCCACTACTAACATAGATAGACCATCAAGGAATGATTAACTTTATGAAAAAAACTTTTATATTATCTGCAGGATTAAGTTCCCTACTGCTTGCTCAAAATATTAACTCAATTCAATACAATGGACTGCTTCATCTTTCAAAAGATGTGGCAACTGAAATTTCAGGAATTCGTGTTGGTGATGAATTTGATATTGGTAAAATTGATGAGTCTATTAAAAACTTTTATCGACAAGGTTACTTTTCGGATATATGGGTTGAGACTTCAAATGATGGAGGATTGATTTATAACTTTAAAGAGAAATCAGTGATTTCAAAATTAGAGATGAATGGATACAGTTCTAGTGATGAACAAGAGGCACTTTTTACTGAAATTGGTTTACGAAAAGGTGATTTGTATGATGCTAAAAAAGTTCAACAAGCACAAAAGAATCTTATTAAAAAGATTGAAGCTGAAGGGTATTATGATACCGTAGTTGAGGTCAATGTTGAGCCAAAAGAAGAGAGTATTGCTTTGGTTTTTGATGTCAATAAAGGTGAAAAAATCTATATTAAAAAGATTGATTTTGCAGGTGCTAAGAAGATAGATACCGACTTATTAGAACATGCGTTGGCAAACCAAGAAGAAGACATTATGGGGTGGTTACCTGGATTACACAACGGTGTTGCCCACATGGATCAATTGGCGTATGATGCGTTTAGAGCCAAAGATGTTTATATGGAGCATGGGTATTTAGACGCAGAAGTGGGCGATCCTTTGATGCGTGTGGACAGTGGTTCTTATCAAGCAGATGTTTCCTATAAAATTTCAGAGGGTGCACAGTATTCTGTGAATTCTATTCAAATTGCTGGTGGTGTTAAGGGGTTAGATATTCAAGATATTTCTGATGAATTGACCCTGCTTCAAGGTAAAGTTTTTAACATTAAGAAATTGCGTAAAGATATGGAGTATATTCAAGAGCAGGTTGCCAACTTGGGGTATGCTTATGCAAAAGTGAATCCAAATTTTCAAAAAAATAGTGCAAATAAAACGGTTGATATTCAGTATGCCATTGTTCCTGGACAGAAAGTAACGGTTAATGATGTTATTATTTCAGGAAATCACAGTACTAAAGATAGGGTTGTACGACGGGATATCTATTTGGCTCCAGGTGATCAATTTTCTTTGAGTGATTTAAAAGAGAGTAAAAATGCCTTGGGAAGAAGAGGATATTTTGAAAGTGTTGATATTGAACAACAACGTGTTGATGAGACCCATATTAATCTTTTGGTTAAAGTAAAAGAGACCGCTACAGGAAGTATTCAAGCAGGTGGTGGATATGGATCATGGCAAGGTGCAATGTTGAGTGCTTCTTTATCGGACCGTAATATTTTAGGATCAGGGGTTAACGCAGGTATTTCATTTGATATTTCTAAAATATCGGTAAACTACTCATTCTCCTTTAATAATCCAAGAATTTGGGACAGTGATTACAGTTTAGGGGTAAGTTTATATCGAAGTGATTATGAGTATGTTACCTATAAACAAAAAACCATTGGGGCGAGTCTTAATGTGGGTAAACAGTTGACCCGTAACCTTTTTGGGTCGATTAATTACTCTTACAGTAAAAATGATACCAATGTTGATGAAAACAGTACATCATTTCAAACCTATTCACTCTTTGATCAAGAGGATATTAACTATGCTAAAAGTACATTGGCAGCTGGTTTAACGTATGACAATACCGATGATTTTTATGTTCCTCGTGAAGGAATTATTTTAGGGAGTAGCTTAGGATATTCTGGACTTGGTGGTGATGAAAAATTCTTAGAAGCAACGGTTAAATTTGGTGCTTATTATGGGTTAGAAGATTTGATTGATTATGACATGATTTTACGGTATAAATTAAGAGCAACAGCCCTAAAAAATGAAGGACAAATTTCATTGCCTGAGAAACTCTTTTTGGGTGGTATTGGTAGTGTTAGAGGATATGAGCCATACAGTATTGCTCCATCTATTGATTCGGATGATAATGGAACTCGAAGTAGAAAATATTTGGGTGGTACAAAAAGTATCATTAACACAGCTGAGGTAAGTATTCCTCTTTCTCAAGCGGCTAAAATGCGTTTGGCATTTTTCTATGATTATGGTATGGTTGGGCGTTCTGATATAACAGAGATTAAAAAAGAGGGTTATGGTGTTGCGTTAGAATGGTTTTCACCAATGGGTCCAATTAACCTTGTATTTGCCAGAGCAAAAAATGCTGATGCTTTAGATAGAACAGCAAGTTTTGAATTTACAATGGGACAAAAGTTTTAAGAAGAGAGCGTCATAATGACGCTTTTTTAGAAAGCATAATAAGGAATTTCTCGCTTATCAATGGTTTCAATCTCTATATTCAAGGGTGACTCAAGTCCTTGAAGTTTCTCTTCAACCAAATAGAGCGAGTCTTCTGCTTTAATGGTCAATATATTCTTATCCAATGTAAAATCAAAATGTTTAATGGCTGTATTGTCATAGAGTTTCATTACAAGTGTATAGATGAAACTGAGTATTTCTAAATGTTTTTTCTTAGGTAAGAGATTGGCATATTGGGTATAAATCTCTTGAAGATAGAGTTGTTTTCCTTCAAATCGAAGGAGCATGGCGGTTAAGACCAACTCTTTATGGGTAATACCATAATTGAACTCTTGCATGGCAACATAAAAAGCATGTTGAGAGGATTGATAGATATTAAATCGGTAGCCAATAGGAGAGAGTTCTATGGCATAGAGTAACTCTTTTAAATATTTTTTAGGAATATGTTGTTTTTTTGTAAAGAGATTAAAAAGTTTGGTTGCACATATTTTACGTTTTTCAGTATTGATATGTGGTGTTTGAAAACGATCAAGTATGCTTTGAATACTTGGATTGATATGTTTTGGAAATGTTGAATGTGAATTTATTAAGAAATGATGTAAAAAAACACCCTCTCTAACACCAACTCCAGAAGTAATTACTTTTTGAGTACCAAGATGGGTAAGAATCTCTTGCCATATTAATGTCCCTTCCCGAATTGTATCAAAACGACCTTTGGGCAGATAAAGATAGGTTAGAAGATTAAGATTTGCTTCGGAAATATTAGAAAAGTATGGTGTATACTCTTTGAGTCTATAGGAAAAGGCATGAATGTTCTCTAAGGGATAGTTGATTGATTGCATAATGCCTTTTGAGAGGGTTCTAGCTGTTCCTCCAATACCAATGGCTAATTTATGTTGAAACTCTTTTGGAAGTTTTTTTAACTCTTTTTGAATAAAATTACGGGCATCAGCTAAAGGAATGTTTTTATCAAAAAAAAGCTCTTTTAATCGAACTGTACCAATATTAAGAGAGTAGGTTTGAACAATCTTTGAATTTTTAATAAGGGCTAAATCAGAGGAACCTCCACCAATATCAACGGTGATTCCTTCTTGAATGGGGAGTAAATTGAGTGCTGCAATCGCACCGAACATTGCCTCTTTTGTACCATCAATAATCTCTATATCCAAATCTAAATGTTTTTTTATCCATTGGGTAAAGGCTACACCATTGGGGGCATCACGTAGGGCAGAGGTTGCAACACAAAAGGTTCTTGTTACAGGATAATTTTTAGTGGTATTGATAAACTCTTTTAAAGCAAGGTAGGCTCGGTGAATTCCAATAGGCTGAAGAGAACCTCCTGCTTCATATGCCCCTTCACCAATTCGTACTTTGCTTTTTCGTTCACAAACCAGATGAAAACCATACCGACTGCTCTCTTGGTAGATCACCAATCTTGCTGAATTCGAACCAATGTCAATGACAGCAGTACAGTTCTCCATGATGGGGGTTAATACTCTTCTTCTAGTTGATTAAATTTAAATTTAAGTTCTTCAACGGTTTCGACGTTGTCAGGGTCAGAACCAATACAATCTACAGGGCAGACAGCAATACATTGTGGTTCATCATAATGCCCTACACACTCTGTACATCGGTCTGGATCAATTATATAAATAGGGTCATTTTCTTCAATCGCTTCATTCGGACACTCTTCTCGACATGCATCACATGCGATACAATCTTCTGCAATTAATAAGGCCATTTTTTCTCACTTATAGTTTATTGTTTATATCATTTGATATATTCAGTTTTATATCTTAACCAAGCTTAGGGTTTATTGAATAATTGGTGTGATTTCAATAAAAAAGTAGAATTAGATATGGTTGTCCATGGACTAATCTTTTAATAAAAAACGGTTTAATGGAAAAACAATATTGGCAATGGCACCTTTTCTATCTTCTCTATTTTTTAAACCAATGGTAACACCCATTGAATCAGCAGCATTTTGAGCTAAAAAAAGTCCCAAGCCTGTACCTGTTGATTGTGTTGATCGTTCAAATGGTGCAAAGAGATTTTTCTTTTCGTCAATACCTGGACCTTCATCAATTATCTTAACGGTAAAATTGTTATCATCTATGGATGTCTCTACACTGATCAATCCCCCTTCAGGTGTAAAACGTAAAGCATTTTGAATGAAATTTTGGAAAATTTGCATAAAAAGTAACGGTTGAATATTAATCATAAAATAAGGAATATCCATATTGTAAATAAAATCTCTATTTTGTGAATGGGCAAGAAGTTCATACTCTTCGGCTTTATCAGCAATAAGCCGAATAAGATTAAGCCGTTTTGGTTTTTCAAATTGAGCACCTTCTGAACGACCATACTCTAATATGTGATGAATAATGGAGTTCAGTTGGTCTATGGATTCTATATTTTGTTTTAATGTTTCTCTAATATTGTCTTCTTGTTTATATTTCATCAGTGTAATTTGATTTTTAAGACGCATCACTGTTAAAGGTGTTTTAAGTTCATGGGCAGTACCAATATAGAGTTCTTTTCTATATTGAATGGATGTTTTAATTTTTCTAGTTAGAATATTAATTGAATTTGATAGTGGTATAAATTCTTTAGGAAAGATATCTGCTTCAATAGGTTGAAGCATACTTTCATTCATGTTTGTTAATTTGGCTGATAATTGATTAAGGGGGTCTTCTATGATTTTTTTGGATAGAATACGGGCAGAATAAAATATACAAAACATTCCTAAGAGTATAATAAATATCATAAAAAGATAGCTGTTGGTTAGAAATTTTTTCTCCACAGTAATATCTCGTCTAATTTTTAGATATTGTTGGCTGTTGGGATAGTGTTCAAGAAGCTCTATATACGCTTTATTATGCTCTTCGTACTCTATAATAGCATCGGTATCATGATTTTTTGGCTTTGATGTTAAGATTTCAATATCACTATGAAACAAATTTTTTAAAATATGTTTGTTAAGAGGAGAGGTATAGGTTTGAAGATCATAATCTGTTGAAAGAATGTAATCAGCTTGATCTTGGAGATCTTGCTTAATGCTTAATTTTGTATTACTAGAGATGTAAAAAGAGATGATGAACGTAATAATAATCAACATTGCTATCATAAAGATAGCAAGTTCGTAAAGAAAGTCGTTAATTAAGCTCCTTTTGGAAAGCAAAATCTATATCCTCTTCTTCTTACGGTTTCAATGGTTGTAATGTTTAATGGTTTATCCATTTTTTGTCTAATTTGATTAATTGCCACTTCAATAACATTTGGTGTTACCAATTCAGGCTCTTCCCAAATGGCATCAAGCAGTTGTTCTTTGGAAACAATTTGATCTTTGTGCATGGCAAGGTGTGTAAGTACTTCAAAAGGTTTCCCTTTAAGTTCAATTTCAACACCATTATAAATAATCTTTTCTTCTTCTGGATTGATAATTAAGTTTTCAACTTCAATAATGTTTGAACCACCAAAACGAAGTTTTGCTTCGATACGGGTTGTTAAAACTTCAAAGTCAAAAGGTTTTCTGATGTAGTCATCAGCACCTGCTTTTAATGCTTCAATTTCACTGTCCCTATCATCTCTTGCCGAAAGAATAATGACAGATGTCTTAGGTGCCTTAGCTTTAAGTTTTAGGATCATATCAATACCATTTCCATCTGGAAGCATCCAGTCAAGTAACACTAAATCATAATTTCTAATACCCAAATAGTATTCACCATCTTTTATGTTTCCTGCAACATCATTTTGAAAACCAAACTCTTTAAGCCCATCAGATAGGGTTTTACTCAATGTTACTTCATCTTCTATTATTAAAATTCTCATTATATTTGAAGTTCCTTTTCTTGTATTCTTTTTAATATTATAACACAAAAATATTATACTTTAAAGTTTTTTTAAATAAAAATCGTTAAATTGTAAAGATTTTCGATGTTTATAGCTGTTTTTGGTTGTTTTTATCTGTATAATGTTAAAGAGAGGGCAACTTTTGCATGAGGAATGATGTTTGGTTTGGTAATTTTAAGGGTTAATTGTGTGATTTGTGGATAATTATTAAATAATTGATTAGAAATATTCTCTAAAGCCTCTTCAAGAAGTTCATATTTTTTTATTTTTATATCTTCTTCTATCAGATGAATCACATCGGCATAATTAATAAAATTATTGTGGGTATAGAGGTAGTCAAACATTACATCAACAATTATCTTTTGTTTATGAATACGTTCAAAATCCAAAATGCCAATAATGGCATTGAGGGTTAAGGCTTCAATGTGGATGGTCATATAACTTTTGTCTCTTCTTTTTTAATAAGTCTTACGATATTGGGAATATGTTTATAGAAAATAATAAAGGCAATAATCCAAATAGGAGCATGAGAGTGAATACCCGCCATGTCGGGATAGAGGATATAAGAAGCAATTAGCAATACGACCAAACCAATAAGAGAAGATAACGAGGAGATTTTAAGTACTTTACCCGCAATAAACCATACAGCTAAAGCAATTAGAGTAGGGTAAGGAACCAGTACTAAAAGTACTCCAAAACCAGTGGCAACACCTTTGCCTCCTTCAAACATTAAAAAGGGGCTAAAGCAGTGACCCAAAACACTTAAAACAGCAATTGTCCATAAAACAGTTGGTTCTGCACCCAATGCCATGGCTATCAGGATAATGACCACACCTTTGATGGCATCAAGTGCAAAGGTTGCAATGGTGAGCTTTTTTGCCAAGTGAGGAGCTTTCTCTTTTAGGACACGTAAAACGTTGGTTGCACCAATATTTCCACTACCTTCTTTGCGTACATCAACCCCTGCAAAGAGTTTTGCCAAAATAAATCCAAAAGGAACACCTGCTAGTAGATACGCACTTAAGTAAAGTAAAATGTTTTGGTTGAATAAAAAATCCATAAAATCTCCATGATATGTTAACTATTATCGCAATTTTAACTAAAAATATGGTATTTTTTCCTAAAATTATCGCTAGTGCCAAAAGGTATAAAATATGAGCATAGATTATAAAGCTGAAATTGAAAGATTAAAAGCAAAACTTCCTGTAACAGTGGTAGGTCACTACTACCAACGTGATGAAGTATTTGAGATGGCAGACATTACAGGAGATAGTTTAGAATTGGCACGAAAATGTAAAGCTGATGCAAATCCATGGGTTGTTTTCTGTGGCGTTGGTTTTATGGGGCAGAGTGTAAAAGTGATTGCTCCCCAAAAACGCGTATTGATGCCAAAGATAGCGTGTTGTGCCATGGCAAGGATGATTGATGGGTCGTATTTTGACGAATCGGTTGAGTATATGGTGAAACATGGAATTGCTAAAGAGAATATTTTACCCATTACCTACATCAACAGTGATGCTTCGGTTAAAGCAAAAGTAGGAGAGATGGGGGGCATGGTTTGTACTTCTTCTAATGCCTATAAAATCATTGAAAAAGGGTTGCAGAGTGGTAAAAAAATTCTCTTTGTACCTGATAGATGTTTGGGACAAAACTTTGCCATTCAAATGGGATTAAAGTCTTGTGTGATTGGTCAGACGATTGATGGAAAAGCGTGTGACCCTAAAGAGGCAGATGTTATCTGTTTTAATGGTTTTTGTTCCGTTCACCAACTCTTTACCTTAGAGGATATAGAATTTTATCGTCATAAATATCCAGGTATTAAAATTGCTGTTCATCCTGAGTGTGACCCTGAAATTGTGGGTGCTTCTGATTTTGCGGGTTCAACCTCTCAATTGATTAAGTATATAAACGAGCTTGATCCAGAGCAAAAGGTAGCCGTAGGTACAGAGTACAACTTGGTCAATCGTATGCGTCCAAATGGTAATACGTATGTACTCTCTTCAACCAAGCCAGAGTGTCCTACAATGAATGAAACAACATTGGAAGATTTGTATAAGACACTAAAATCGATTGAAGACAATGCCCCAATTAATGAAATTTTTGTCGATGAACATACCGTGAAGTATGCCAATTTAGCGTTAGAGCGAATGTTAGAGGTTAACTAGATGCTCAAACAAAAATTTATAGAAGCCGTCATAGCCGAAGATGTTGGACGTGGTGATTTGTTTGCACGGATTAATGCTTCTAAAGAGGTTCGTGCTTATATTCTTGCTAAGAGTGATGGGGTATTTGGTGGAAAAGAGTATATAGATGTTTTGGCTAAGATGTACAATTTGGAGTTGTTATGGCAGATAGAAGATGGTGCTTCTTTTGTTATAGGTGACAAACTTTTTTATATTTTTGGTGATTCAAAAGCCATTCTTTCTTTGGAGCGTTCTATTTTAGACATGGTGTTACACGCCAGTTCGATTGCAACCCTTACGGCAAAGTTTGTTGAAAAGGTAAAACCTTATGGGGTGAAATTGCTCGATACACGAAAAACACGACCATTATTAAGAGAATTTGAAAAATATGCGGTGCGTTGTGGAGGAGGAATTAATCATCGCATGGGATTAGATGACTGTTTAATGTTAAAAGATACCCATTTAAAAACGATTGATAATCTGTCAGAATTTATGCAAGAGGTGCGACAGAAAATTCCTTTTACCTCCAAAGTAGAGATTGAGTGTGAAAATTTAGAGATGGTTCAAGAGGCAATGGAGGCTGGAGCAGATATTGTGATGTGTGACAATATGACCAATGATGCCATTCGTGAAGTGGTTATGTTTAGAAATCAAAATTATCCTCATATTTTACTTGAAGCGAGTGGTAATGTTTCCCTAGAGACAATTGAAGCAATTGCACAAACAGGGGTAGATGCCATCTCTTCGGGTTCGCTCATTCATCAAGCCAATTGGATTGACCTTTCGATGAAGCTGGAGGCTTAATGAGCGGGTGTAAAAAGGTTTCTTTGCGTGATTAAAGAGGTACAAGCACTACTTGATAAGCATGATAAAGTAACCATTGTAACGCACTTAAATCCTGATGAAGACACCATTGGAACAGCATTGGGTATTTATGGAATTCTAAAAAATGCTGGAAAAGAGGTTGAAGTGGTCAATCAAGGGAGAGATACTCAATATTGACCATCATAAGAGCAATATCAATGGCGATTCATTTTGGTGGTGGTGGACATAAAAATGCGGTTGGTTTTGAAGTAAAAAATGTGGAAAAAGAAAAATTATTAACCATGATCAAAGAAGAGATAAAAAAATTAGGATTATTAGATGAAAAGTAGAAGAGTATATGGAAAAAAGAGAAACAGTTCAAACAGTTTGGGCATTATTGTATTGGGTTTGATGATTGGTGCTGGAGTTTACCTTTTTTCTTCACAAGGATTTGAGCGAAATGCTCCTGTTATAGAATCGGAAGATTTTATCTATTGGAACCGTAGAGACCCATTGTTGATTAATATTTCAGATGATGTGGCATTAAAATCATATCATGTAAGTGTTGGTGATGGGCAAAATGAAGTGGTGGTTGCCAATGAGATGATTTTAGAACACGTTAAAGCAGAAACGGTAAAAATTGAATATCCTAAAAAAGCTTTAAATGGTGTGATGTTAAATCCTAAAGCCACTCAATTACAGATTAAATTTACCGTTGTGGACAAGAGTAATTGGAACTTTTTTCAGGGCAATACAACCACTAAAATCATCAATGTTGAAATAGATTATAAACGTCCAGATATTAATATTTTGTCAAATTCTTACTCCATAACCAAAGGTGGAGCTGCCTTGGTTGTATTTCAAGTGAAAGACGCTGCATTAAAGAGTTTTTATGTGGAAGCAGATGGCAATTTATTTAAAGCACAACCATATAAAAAAGAGGGATATTATGCCACATTGGTCGCATGGCCATTTAATCAAGAAAATTTTACAGCCAATATTACAGCTGAAGATTATGCAGGGAACAAACGTGTCACAACTGTTCCATTTTACTTGACATTAAAAAATTATCAGACCTCTTGGATGGAGGCTCAAGACAGCTTTATTGATGGAAAAATTTCAGATTTAACCGCAACAGAACCAAAGTTTTCAACCATTGATGATCGTTTAGAAAAATTAAAAGCAATTAATGAGACGATGCGATTAGAGAATGAAGAGATTATTCATGCGTTGTCAAAAGAGGTTTCGACTGAAATGTTGGAGAATTGGACAATTAATCCATTTTATCCTTTGAGAAATGGAGCCAAAGTGGCATCATTTGGAGATGAACGTCACTATTATTACAAAGATAAAGAGCAAGAGGTCTCTCAATCGTATCATGTTGGATTGGATTTAGCAAGTACCAAAATGGCGAAAATTCTTACGTCAAATTCAGGAAAAGTTGTTTTTGCTGATTATAATGGAATTTATGGAAATATGCCAATGATTGATCATGGTTTGGGACTCTATACTCTTTATGGTCACTGTTCAAACGTATCGGTCAAAAAAGGTGATGATGTTACTGCTGGTTTTGCCATAGCCCACACAGGTACAACAGGTTTGGCATTGGGTGATCATTTACATTTTGGTGTTTTGGTACAAGGTGTTGAAGTACGTCCTGAAGAGTGGATGGACAGTAAATGGATTCGGGACAATATTGAAAAAATCTTTAAAGAGTCTGATAAATTGATAGATGGCAATTAAGATATTTTTTTGCTATTCATACCTTTTCATCAGTTTATAAATCTTTTACTGCTTCTGTTGATGGGTACATGGATTAGCAACGTGATGATGTGAAATGGAATGGTACAACGTGGTGAAACTTGACAAATAATTAAAAAATAACCATTTATATTATTAAAAATAAATAAATTAAAAAAATTAATAAAAAATTTAAAGTTTTTAAACCAATAACATTCTAATATCTGATATAATTAAATTATATAATTAATATTGGAGATTAATATGTTTTTAAGTAATAGATTTTTTTTTAAATCTTTAGCAGGTTTAATAGTATGTTCTTATTTATCTTTTGCAGGAGATGATAATGCAACACGAGGTATTTGTTGGGGAATTGATGATGATACCGCAACACTTTATAAATTTCATCTTGATGTAGACAATCCACAGGTACCAATTGAGATACCTATTTCACGTGTTAATGAAGGAGAAGGGTTGGCGTATCGACCTTCAACCGATGAGTTGTATATGTGGACAGATGGTAAAACCTACGTTATTAATGCCACAACAGGAGCAGATGTCCGAAATTATGCGACAAGTTATGCTAATTATGTTGAGGGAGCAACCTTTTATATTGACCCAATAACTAAAGTAGAAGAGCTATGGTTAACCATAGAAGATAGAACCACAGGTTCAGCACCCTATACCCGTTATCTTAGACAGGTAAATATTAATGATGGAACAATTATTTCTTCTGTTGAAATGACAGGAGGATTTATGGATGGTTCTTCTACCTATGGAAAAGATACAGGTGGATTGGCTGTTGATCCAAATACCAAACAGTTTTGGGTTACCGATGATAGTGGTGACAGAGGTTTTTATAAAATAGATTATAGCACAGGGGTGATTGGTGATGGTAAGTTATTAAGTCCTAATCGTACGGATTTGGATTCTGAAGGCTTCTCCTTTGCAGATGATGGATTTTTTTATACTGAGTCAGACCAAGGAGATATTGAAGAGCGTTATATTTGGAGATTAAATCCTAATGATGGTACCTATCAAAAAGCTACTTCAAAATTTGGTATGGGGAAAGTAGGAGGTGATAAAAATGCAGGTGATGGAGATGTGGAAGCGTTAGCTTGTAATGCAGGTGCTAGTCAAGTTAATGCACTTACTCCTGTTATTGATATAGAAAAAGCAACCAATGGTCAAGATGCAGATGATGTAAATACATCGGTACAATTGACTGTAGGAGACAGTGTAACATGGAGTTATGTTGTAAAAAACATTGGGCAAGTTGGGTTAGAAAATATTGTTGTTGTGGATGATAAAGAGGGAGCGATTGATTGTCCTCAAACAACACTTGATGTAAATGAGACCATGATATGTACAGAAAAGAGAGGAGTAGCCGTAGAAGGAAATTATACCAATATCGCTTCTGTTACATCTATAGAAGAAGGGTGTGCAGTAAATTGTACCGATATTAATGATACCGATCCAAGTAACTATATTGCAACACCACCTACATTGGGAAGTTTGGGAAATTATGTTTGGTATGACCTTAATCAAGATGGTGTTCAAGACAGTAATGAAACAGGAGTTAACAATGTAACTGTAACGCTTTATAAAAATTGTAATACCACCATAACATCTATCTTAACGAATTCAGAAGGAGAGTATCTTTTTTCTAATTTAGACGCAGGTTCTTATTGTGTGGGACTTGCAGGAATACCAGCCAATTATGTGGTGACTGCTAAAAATCAAAATGGTAATACCGCAGTAGATTCAGATGTGAATACCGATACCAATCGAACAGATTTAATAACATTGGATGCAGGGGAGAATGATATAACGTGGGACATGGGAATTTATCCACCACGATACAGTCTTGGAGACAAAGTTTGGTTGGATGCCAATAAAGATGGAATTCAAGATGGTAATGAGAGTGGGGTTAAAGATGTTACGGTAACCCTTTATGGTTCAGCAGATTGTAGTGGAGCGGTGATCAATTCAACCGAAACCGACAACAGTGGACTCTATGGATTTACCAACCTTGTAGCAGGAGATTATTGTGTGGCGTTTAGCAATCTTCCATCAGGGTATTTGATTACGCCCAACACGGGAGCCAATGAGGCAACCAATTCAGATGCCAATAGTGAGGGTAAAATTACCAACATTGCATTGAGTGCGAATGATGTTAATGAAGACATGGGAATTTATCCACCACGATACAGTCTTGGAGACAAAGTTTGGTTGGATG